>JAFSGH010000086.1 GCA_017440965.1 Clostridia bacterium
AAAATTTACAAGATAATGTTCCATTTCACCACTTCCATTTCTGTAAAAATCCGTCATAGGTACTGAGTGCTTCGTTGCGTTTTCTGATACTCATCTGCACATTTTCACCGTTTACAAGAAGAATGCTGTCTGAATTAAAGCGGCGGATATGCTGCATATTCACAATGTAACCGTGATGAATACGCATAAACCCGTGAGGCTCAAGAAAGGCGAAAATATCCTTCAGATTTCCCACCACTTCAAAAGGCTCTTTAAGGGTGTGTATAATCAGATGCCCCCTGTAAGACTCAACATAAAGAATATCCTGAATGGAAACATTAGCTCTTTCGTGTTGCCATTTAAGAGGCAGAAAGCAATTAGCCGAGTTGTATTTATGAACGGCTCTGCGAAAAGCTTCGTTAAAGTCATCCTTATCAATGGGCTTCACAATAAAGTGCAGGGCTTCGCAGCGAAAAGTGTCAAAGACACATTCTCTGTGAGAGGACACAAAGATAATGATTATATCAGGCATTATTTCTCTGCATCTTTTTGCAATATCAATACCGTTGGACTGAGCCATTTCAATATCAAGAAAGATAATATCAGCCTTTTCACCTTTTTCCATATATTCTAAGAACTCAATGCCGTCAGCAAAATATAAAGGCTCATTAGCCTGCATCCGTTCTTCACTGACGAAAAAGGATGCGATTAGCTCTTTAACCTGATTATAGATAAAAATATCATCGTCAATTACGGCGGTTTTCATTTTATCATCTCCTTTTTACTCCCTCCGTCACACTGCGTGTGCCACCTCCCTCAAGGAGGGAGGCAAGTCTCGGCTCCCTCTTCGAGGGAGCTGTCAGCTTTGCTGACTGAGGGAGTCCCATTCATATTATATCACACCAAATCACAGCATTTCAACCAAGGTAAAACAACACTTATCAATCCTAACTCAACACTTATTGAAAAACAAACACAAGGCGTTTTTATTGTGTTAATATTCGGGTAAAGTTTGATTTTTGCAAAGGAGATGATAGCGGCTGGATAACAATTCAATACTCCCTCCGTCTGCGGCGAAAGGTCGCAATTATCTCCCTCACGGAGAGAGCAAAAAACAAACGAGGGAGTAACAATTTATTTCAAGAAAGGAAAACGAAAATATGAAAACAAAGAAATTATTATCAATTTTATTGGCACTTATGATGATGTTATCAGTTGTGCCTATGTACGCAAGTGCGGCAGAAGCACTTAAAGCAACTAATGTAACTCAATGGCCGACACTTTCATATAAGAATGCAGATAATGTTGTACACTTTGGTCAGACATTAGCAGATGCTCTTATTATCAACGATGATGAGATTGTTCTGGATGCAAGCGGCAGTCAGGTAGCAGGTCACTTTGAGTTTATGAAGCCCGAACTCATTTCAACACCTAAAGTCGGAACAAAGGCTAACATCAAATTTGTTCCTGATGATACGACAACATATTCAGGTTTCAACAAATTGTTTAGCTCTCTTCTTTACGATGTTGTAGCAACAACTCCCGTTTTTGTTGATGAAATCAATGACCCTGTTGTTGCATCTGAAGTTGAAGTTGGTGCCACTCTCGCAACCGCTGTTCTTTCAGGTGGCGCAATGACAAATCCTTATAATGCAAATGAGCCTAATATTCTTGCAAGAGAATGGGAATGGGTTGACGGCACAAGCGTAGTTAATGAAAGCGGATATTATGAAGCCGTATTCTGTCCTACTGGTTATGAATGGGTTTACAAACAGGTTTATGTTAAAGTTAAAAGCAATGCCGCATCCACCACAATCACCGAAGCTCCCACAGCATCACTTACCTATGACGGTGTTACAACATGGGCTGATGTTGAACTCACCGGTGGAAAGGCAATGTCCGGTGACACAGAAGTTGCAGGTAAATTTACAATTGATAATGCCGGCTCAACAGTAATTGAAGCAGGTACTTACACACTCAATATCACATTCACTCCCGATGATACAGAAAACTATCTTCCCTCAACAGGTACAGCAACTGTAACAGTTAATCCTGCTCCTATTAAATTCGTTGACGAAAACGGTGCTGATATTGTTCCCGAAATTACAGTTCCCTACGGCACAAAGCTTGGCGACAGAACAGCCGGTGCAGGCTTCCTTCTTAACTCATATATCAACCTTAGCGGAGTTCTTTATTATATTAATTTTGTTGACAGCGAAGGCAATGCAATTGATAAAGAAACTATCGTTCCTGTTGGCACAAACGAATATAAGGTAAAGCTTTCTACCGACAACAAAAACTATGAAAACGCAGAGCTCACCTGCAAGTTCACAGTTGAAGCAACAGATGTAAAGGTTAATATTCTTGCTCTTACCAGCACTATTCAGGTCATAAAAGCAAACAATAATGACCCCACACCCGCAGGTACATTTGCAATTTATGTTGACGGTCAGCTTCTCAAAGACGGTGTGAAAGAAAATCACCCCATTGAATGGAACCCCACAGTTTCAAAGATTTACACAATCAAGGCTGTTTACACACCCATTGAAAACGACCCCATAAATGTTGAAGATGTAACAATTTCTATTCCCAGATCACTTGAAAGAAAGATTACTTACAGCGATAACATCCATGGTGGCAGTCCCTCATATCTTTGCGGTGCTACCGTTACTCTCAGCGCAAACGCCACAGCAGAAACATTTGAAGGCTGGGTTATCACAGATGCAGCAGGAAACACTGTTGACCTTGGTGTTGACCTCACCGCAACAAACATCACCTTCACAATGCCCGACTTTGACCTGAACATTGAAGCAAAGACAAAGTCAGCCACCTCAGGCGGCTCAGGCGGAATTTTTGATATGGATTTCGGCGACCTCAGCGAAGGTGACAGCGAATGGGCAATAATCAACATTCTCAGAAACATCATTGCCAAGTTCAAGTCCTTCCTTCAGCAGCTTATCGAAACCTTCCAGAGCATAGGCGACTGATAGAACCCTTCCACCGCTAACGCGGTCCCCCTTCCCTTTCAGGGACGGCAAGACAAGATAGAACCAATCCAACATATAGTTCTATTCTCCTTAGTGAAAGCACCAACAATCCCCGGACACTGACCGTTCGGGGATTTGGTGTATAATGAAGAAATACGGAGGTACAAAATGATTAACAATGAAGACGAGTTCAAATATGTGAGATGTCCGAGGTGCGACAGACGCATTTTTGACATTGCCAAGTGCTCCGATGATGAAGCAATAATCAGAGTTAAATGCCCTATTTGCAAATTAGTAATAATATACAGCATAAAGAATCAGGAATGCACGCCCAAAAGCGAACATCCCTGATTTTTTCAGTTACAGATAAGCTCAGCACAAACAATTTCTCTTGCCCGTTGCTCAATGTTACCCATACGGCACACCCACTCAAGCTGATTATCTTCTTTCAGCTGCTCTGTGACGCCCTCAGCCTCTTTCATCTGCTCAACAAGAGTTTCAAACATATCCCGTGCCTGAGCTTCAACCTCAGCACAGTGCTGATACAGTTTACCCTGAATAAGTAGGGAGTTGAAAAGAGCCGTCTTGTGCTTTTCAAGATAGCTCTTGTGCATCATACCCCATTTGCCGAGGGTAACTCTTGCTTCTTCAGGCGGGATGATGAGGTTAGGGATGAGATAATCGCCAACCTGACGGTAACTGATAGAATTTTTGTTTGACATAAAAATAGCCTCCTTTGGTTTTGTAACTTCATTGTACAAATTAAAGGAGGTCTTGTCGAATGTGCGGAGAAAGAAAAACATATAACATGTTGAAAAGAGAGTAAAAAAGTAGTATAATAATTTACAACGCTGTCAAAGCGCTGTTTCAAGCGATTGGCAGAAATATCGATAGTTTTCTCCCTGCCGTTTGGTGGGGATATATAATTTTCAAGAGGAGAAAATATAATGTTAAATTCTGACGAAAGAGTTGCGTTTATATCAACATATATAACCGCATATGAAGCTAAAATACAAGCATCTAATAAAAATGGATTGTTAAATTCTGCAAAATTATTTGAATTGTTCGCATTAGAAGTATCAAAACTTTGGTTTGGTAAGCAATTTATAAATATGAATGACAAAACAATGAATTATCCATATGTTGATTTGATTTCTGAAGATAACCAGATCTTTGTACAAGTAACTACCGTGCAAGATATAAATAGTAAAATAAAAAACATATTAGAAAAAATCAAAAACGATAAATTAAAACGGTTCACCAATTTAAATACAATTTATTTTTTCTCATTAAGCAATAGTAGCGAAGAAAATGTTATCGACTACACTAAAGATAATAAAATTGGAGATATAGATTTTTTAAAAGAGTCACATTTAATAACTACTGATAAAATAATTAATAAAGCTACTACTGATTTAGCTTTTCAAATTGCGTTATATGATTTATTATCAGAAGAAGAAAGAACTATTAAAGATACTTCAAATAAATTATTTGTCGCTTTGAACGAAAGTAAAAATATTAGCTTGGGAGACATAGATTGTTTAATAAACGATGAGTATGAAATAGACCGAACAGAAATAGTTAATTTAATTCTTGATACAAAAGCTCAATTTATAAGAGTACGCGGAGAAGCTGGTTTTGGAAAATCTGTAGTTTGTAAAAAAGTAGTTGAAAAACAAGAAAAAGTTTTGTATGCAAGAGCGGAACGATTTACTCAAGAATCTAACATTAACGATATTTGGCATTTAGATATTGAAAATGTATTGAAGTATTCAGGTGATGTGCCTTTTTACTTTTTTATAGATTCTTTAGAGTTTATAGCTGATTCCAAGAAAAGTAAATTTGATCTATTGCAAAGCTTATACGAATTAATTAAAAATTACCCAAATACAAAAGTGATTACATCGTGCAGAAGTAATGACGAATCAACATTTCTAAAATTGGATTCAAAGTATGATTTTAAATCTTTTACTATAAATGAATTATCATTTTTGGAACTACAGGGTATTTATGAAAAATATCCAATTATAAAAGCTTTTATGGAAAAAGGGTGTTATAAGGAATTACTAAAGAATCCTCTATATGTGAATTTAATTATCAAAAACATTACGGACATATCAAATATTTCAGATGAAAACTTACTTAGAAGTTATATATGGGAAAATATAATTTGTTTGAAAGAAAAAAGCAAACAATATGATGTTTTATATAATGAAGTAGTTGACGTAATAAAACGCATTGTTTTTGAAAGAGCGAAACAATTTACTTTAGGTGTTGATAGAGAAACGTTAAACAGTAAAATCGTTTCAAGTCTAATGTCTGAAGGCGTTGTAGTAGAAAATAAGAATTTAATCCGACTTAAGTATGATGTATTTGAAGACATTTGTTTTGAACAACAGATTGATAAAGAGTTTGATGTATGTCGAGGAAACTATAATTCATTTTTTTCTAAAATTGAAGAAATGGGAAGATGTTGTTTTAGAAGATATCAAATTTGGGTTTCAAATAAAGTTTTAACTAAAATTAATAGAGATAAATTTTTAAGCAACTTGATTTTTAGTGATAATCTACCTGATTTGTGGACTAAGCAAACCATGATAGGTTTAGTTAATTCTAGATTTTCTTCTTGTTTTTTCGAGGAATATGCAAACGATTTGATCGCAGAGGACTTAATTTGGAAATTAATTGACGTTACAAATTTACACGCATTTAATTCAAGATATTTCGAATATAAAGATTATCCTTTTATTCAACTTATACCTAAAGGAGAAGGTCGACCATCTCTAATTAAAATTATATATGAGAAAAACTTGTATAAAGGAAACAACATAAAAATTGAGTCTATAAAGAAATTATGTTTTGATTATGCTAAAAATGATAATCACGATAAGCAAATAGCTAATATAGCCTGTGCTATTTTAATCACCTATATTGAAGAAACCTTATCACTAGAAGGAAGACGATATGATGAGATATTTAATATAGTCGAACCTATGTTGCTTTCAATCTATCATATGGCTGAGTATTGTAATTCTTGGATTGTCAAGTTTTGGGATACGCAAAAAGAATTTATAGAATCTAATGATACTTATAAAATGCATTTATCAAAAAAGATAATTGATCATGCACTTAGATTTACTACTGCAAATTTATCAATTTTTTTACCCATAGACCTTTGTAATTTAGCTTCTTTTTATTGGACAATCAATAGAAAAGATTCACTATATAACAGTGATATTGATTCAATATGTAATCAATATGGTCTAAACAAATATGCAGATGACTATGAGCACTCAATAAATTCGTTAAATAAATATATGTATTTTTCTAACGTACTATCATATAATTTTTGGATAGGATTAAATTGGGCAATATCTTTTATTAATGATGCTGTATCAAAATATGTAGATAATAAAAATGCTGATATTGAAAGTATTGAAGTGTTATTTCCAGAAAAAATGCAAACTAAAAAATTTTTTGGTTCTTTTCAAATGTGGGTTGCAAATTCAATAGAACATAGTGTACCTGCGGTTATAGGAGATATAGTTTACAAATTAAAGAATAAAATTATAGAAAACGCAGAATCGCTAATTAAACATAATTATGATTTTGTAACGTACCTAAACAATGTAAAAAATGCGATATTTGAAAAATCGAATAACATAATCCTGCTTTCAATGATTGGAGATATCGGGATTAAATACGAAAATCTTATCCCAGGTTATGCGTTAAGTTTGGCAACAAACATAAAAATTATATTTTGGGATATTCAAAGATATACACGTATGAATCCAAATGGTGATATGAAAAAGTTAAAAGAATTGATTTTTTTAACAGCGGGAGTTCCGATTCTTAATGGGCGTTATGATGAACAAGAAAAGCCAACTTTTATTTTGAGAAACTATGTTTGCCATATGCAATTTTATGAGGAATCAAAAGAACAATGCTATAAAATATTGGATTATTTATACTCTAAATATCCAAATGAAGAATCTACAGCTAATGAGCATCTTCAAATTCAACAAATGGACTTACGGTCATCTGAAGTTGAAGTTGTAGATAAAAATATTATTTCGATTTTACCCAAAGTGAGTGGATATGCAAAAAAAATTGTAGATGAAAATATCGCAGAAAATAAAACAAAAATAAACATCGAAAATATAATTAATGATTTTTGCCAAACTGTTAATCCCAGTCATTATGAATTGGCAGAAATCAAAATCTATTTCGAAAAGTATTTAGAGGAATTGTCAAAAGATAGTTCTCAATTTGTTCACCATGATTTTTTAAACATTTTAATTGCAATGTCTCTATCAAAAAATGAATTGGATTCAAAATCTAGAGAGGAATACTGTATTTATTGGTTAAATCTTCTTGAAAAAAATTTTGATTACGATAATTTCTTATTAGAGGATAGATATCTATTTGTACTATATAGACAGTTAGATTCTAACATAGGTTCAAAAACTAAAATGAGAATTAAAAGATTAATTTTAGATTTTGTTATGTATATAGGTAATAATGGCTTGATTGACAAGTTGAGTAATGCCACTAGAATATACTTGAAAAAATTCAATAATCTTAGTAAGGCTATTTTTAACACGATCCTTATGCTTTCCTATGATAAAAAAAATCACATAAAACATAATTTAGTGCATTTGAATATAACTAAAGAAGATGAATATAAAATAGATTATGATTTCAAAATGCATTGGGTAGAGCAAAAACTAAAAAAAGAAAACAATGAATATATAAGTCAAAAAGAAAGGATTATTGATAGTTATTTATATAATGAACAGCGATTAGATTTGTCTAATTATACAATGGATGACTTTGATATGAATCAATTGGCTTGTATAGTAAATTGCGGACTTACAAGCTCTGACCCTGAGTATGCACTTATTCTTCGATGGTTGATTAGGAGTGTTATATCTCAATATAATTCCACTGAATTAAGATTGTATAGACATCCATATTCTATAAATCATTTTTCATCATTTCATATCTCAAAAGCATTGAGTGAAGAATTATTTGATAACCACCAAATAATAATTGATATTTTATTTAACGATGCGGAGTTTTCTTCTTATAAAAATGATTCTATAGAGTTCTATTTGAAAATATTTAATGGGTTATTACCAAAATATTTTGATTCTTACAACGACAGTGCGATAAGAAGACGTTGTGAAGACATCTTATTAAGTTTAGAGGAAGCAATAAATCAAAATGTACCTGACGACTGGAGACGAGAAACGCTGTATAGAGCTCTTATACTTTCAGTAAATGGATATGAAGGCGACTGGAGTAAATTAAAAACAAAATATTCTTATAATGATGTTTCATTTTTGAATAATATGTTTAACAAATATGGTAAATACAATTTTAATTATTATGTTAGAACTATATATCAAATGAATATAAAGGAATTACTGCCACATATTCTTATTTCTTTTGATGTTTGTTTAACAAAACTTGTAAACGAGTCTAATTATATTATATCAGATTTTGAAAGTATTCGAGCAATAATTGATTACATAATCCTTGTAGCATTCTCGGATTATTATGATGATATTAAAAGTGATGAAGAATTAACTAAAGCTTATGAGAGCATATTAGAAGTTTTAGTAACTTTAAAATCAGAAAAGGCCGCTGTATTATTAGATGAGTTTAGGATTCATTAAAATAAAAGCTCCGCATAACACGGAGCTTTTTATATGTATTCACTTAGAAATAAACAAAAAATCCGAACCCTTTTCCTATTGGGAAAATTTGGTTCGGATTTTTCTGGTTTGGTGCGGGTGACAGGGGTCGAACCTGCATGCTTTTGGCACAAGAACCTAAATCTTGCGTGTCTGCCAATTCCACCACACCCGCGTGTGAATATTGTGACAGTGCGTTTTCCCTTATTGCATAAAGCTGATATAAAGTGAATACCTGCGGTTTTTATGAGAAGGATAAGGGGAAAGTGAGAGTTTTTCTTGCACTGACCTAATTGTGAGGATAATTATATAACAAAAAAATATAATAAGCAAGGGGAAACGGTAATTTTGTTTCCCCGATTTTTATTATATAGGAAATTTCCGGCATCTGTGGGCAGCTTGCGAATATCAGTCTGCGGCTCATTTAGCGAGGAAGGCTGATTGAAGACAAAACAGCTTAAGCTTTCTTACGGAATTATAATATTATTTCTTCCGACCTCGAGTAAATAGTCTCCGCTTCTGAGGATCTTTGCTATGTCGAAGCCGTCCTCCGGCAGGTGCTTTGTTCTTATTGCGGACACTCCCTCGTGACCGCGGTTCGGGTGATGAAAGTCAGAGCCTGCGGTGATTATGGAGAAATTCTGCTCCTTTGCATAGACGGAAGCAATGCCCACCTTCGAGTTGTGATTGGGGTGCATATTGAATACCTCTATACCGTCAAGAATTGCAGGAGAGACCAATTCCATATCCTCTCTGAAGGGATGAGCCTGAAGAAAGACACTGTCGGGCATCTTATATACCTTTCGGAAGTTTTCTATACCGTAGGGGAGAAGATCATATATTTCCTCAAGCATTTTTCTCGTGACACCGTAGATGAGATAATCATTTTCGTTTTCCGAAAAGCGTATCTCAGCGGCAAGCAGCACTCTGATTCCGATCTCCTTGCCTCTTTTTTCAGCTCTTTCGAAGTTATCAAAGAATCTGTCTATTACCTCATTTTTTGAAAGCCCCTGATATTCATAAACAAAGTGATTTGCTATCGTTACGGCATCATAGCCCAGCTTTTTATAGGTTTCTGCCATTTCCTCGGGGAGCACCTGACTGCAGGAGCTTGCGGGAGAGGTATGAGCGTGAAGCTCTGTCTGAAAGGAGTATTCCTTGAGAAGTGATGCTTTTAAGTCTTTTATATTCATTTTTTTCACCTTGGATTTTAATTATTTAACTGAAGATCAGTTAATTTTACCTGTAATTCTTGTAAGTACATCGAATATGCTCTTTCCGTCTTTTCTGACGGATGAACCGTTTACGATGAAATATTCTCCGTTATTGTCGATCAGCACGGCAGCATCCGTTACGATACCGTCAAATGTATTAAAGCAATTTCTGTGCATAACACGGTTATCGCTGAGAATATTTATATATATTTTCTTGCCGTTATATGTGATTTTATAAAAGTCCTCTTCTTCTTCAAATAAAGGAGACTCATTACCGCCAAGGCAAAGAGCGGATATGAATTTTACTCTTCCGAGAGCATCGGTTTTTCTGCTGAAGGAGCTGAATGTCACCTCTCTGATGTCATTGCCGAGATAGCCGTGCTCCGTTCTTTCTTCTGCCCGGGTGAGCATTCTGAAGCAGGAGTTATTTTCAGAGTGAAGAAGGAAGCTTGCTTCTCCCTCACGGTATGCCCAGATATCATCATAAATAATTATTATGTCGTCAGCCCATATAAAGTGGCGAAGATGCTTTCTGAAATGCCTTCCCATAGGACCTGATGCATCCGCACAGACATAACGGTATTTTCCCTCATCGGTAAAATTATACAATTCGCCCTTCGGTCTTACATGGTGGTGATGGTCATCTGTACACTGACCTTCCCCCTCCCACAGCACCACATTATGAGCCCTTGACTGCACATAATAGTCTCTGTATATATCATTACCGTAGGAGCAGCATTGAGAATCGAATATTTCGGGGTTGCCGTTTCTGAAAAATACGAAGTGTGCCGCATCGCAGTGGGCGTGATTCCATGAATCACCGCACTTTACAGCAAGAAGCGTGCTGTCCTCATTAAAGGAGTCGCGGAACACCGCCCAGCCGATATTCTCATAGCAGACAGAAAGCTTTTCGGGAACTTTCTCCGGTAAAAGATAAATGCTTTCAAAATTCATAAGCCTTGAAAGGATACTGATGCTTTCGGAATGTGTGCGGCGGTTGATATAAAAACGCAGTATTCCGAGATCGGGATATCTTGACAGCATAAACGGAATGCATGTGGAGAACTGAACTGCGTCACCGTCTCCGAAGCCTACAACATAATCATCCCTTGAGGAGGGATAGAAGGTATTAACAAAAAATTTCGCCGAGCGTCTTATTATATCCTCATCGTCAAAGGGCGGCTTTCCCGTAACGGCGATATAGGCCGTAGAAAATCTCAGATATTCAAAAAGCGCATAGTTATAATAGTTTACGCCTTCATAAAACGCACCGTTGTCAAAGGTCGCAGGCTTCATATTTATCGGATTTCCCTGATAATAAAACCACTCCTTAAGTCCCTTGCAGGCTTCATCTGCAAGGCTTCTTGTATCAGGCAGATAATCACTCATGGTGATTGCGGCAAGTGCCCCCGAGCTTACGCAAACGGGCCACCAGTTATGTCCCATCGTATCAAAGCAGTGGATCTTTGTTTCGGGGATTACCCAGTCATCAAACTGTGCTCTTATTCCCAGAGTATATGTTCTTTGGGCTATGTATTCCTTTTCTTCATCGGTAAATTTATCCGAAAATGCTGCCCAGCCGTAGCTCATACCCGTAAGGAAATTTCCCGTTACAAGCTCACCCTTGCCGATAGCACCCTTGCCGTGCCATCTTGAATAGGAGCAGTATTTAAGCATAAGCTCCTTTGCCTTCAGAAAATACTTTTCATCCTGTGTGATTTCGTAGGCAAAAGCAAGAAGAGACATATTTGCACTGAAAGGACCTGCCGCATTTCCGTAATTTTCGTGCTGTATGGCAAAGCCCTCTCCGTCAACCTGAACGCTCTGCTCGTCAAGAGCCTTGGAGCATAGAGCATTATCGGATTGTTTCATTATCTCAGTCAGGAGTGCTTTGCATCTTTCATCCGTACAGCTTTTTATAAATGATATTTTTTCAGCAGGGAAAAATATGTTTTTCATAAGAATCTCCTTTATGCCATTGTTTCCAGCATCTTGAGTGTTACTTCATATTCCGTAGCTTTGCCTGTGATATGCTTTTTATATTCATTCAGCATATATTCTCCCATTCTTCTGACCTCATCACCGTAGCTTCCCGCTATGTGCGGAGTAAGTATGCAGTTTTTAAGAGTATAGAAGGGGTGTCCCTTTTCGGGAGGCTCAGGGTCGGTCACGTCAAGAATTGCGGTAATGTCCTCTCTTTCGGAAAGCACCCTGCAAAGCTCCTGTTCAATGACCTGTGCTCCTCTTCCCGTGTTGAGAAAAACGGCATAAGGCCGCATGGAGGAAAAGAGTTTTCCCGTAAGCATACCCTTTGTCTCACTGTTATTTGCAAGATGATTTGAAACAACAAAGCAGGTTGAAAACAGCTCCTCAAGAGAGCATTTTTCCACTCCGAGAAGGCAAGCACTTGAGTCACTTAAGAAGGGATCAAAAACCTTTATTTTAAGCGAATAGCTCTTAAGCATTTTTATTACAAGAGAGCCTATCATCCCCGCACCGATGATGCCCACATATTCTCCGAAGGAGCCGGGATAGCATTCCTTAAGCTGTGATGCTTCTGTGATATCCCCGGTGCTCTGATAACGGGAGGTGGCAAAAAAGCCTTTATTTGCAAGAATTATCTGTGCTACGGTATATTCCGCAACGGGAACGGCATTTGCCGCCCAGGCTGAAAAAATCCTGACTCCGGTATTAAGAAAAGGTCTTGCAAAATACTGCACCGTGCCTGCGGCATAGAAAATACATTTAAGAGAGGGGAAGATGCTTTTTATTTCTTCCTCTGTAAATTCAGGCATACCCCAGGTGGAAAAAATGTATTCCGTGTCTGAAAACAGCTCTTTTTCCGACAGCACATCCTCTTTTGAGAAAACCTTATCGGTAAGTCCCGATAGGTTGTTCAGCTCTTTAAGAGCAGCTTCAGAAAACACTCTTCGGGGATTATTCTTTTCATTGCACAAAAATACGGCCTTCATAATATCACTCCGCTATTTTTCTGAGGCTCTGAGCCTCTGTTATAAGTGAATCAATGCTGTCATCCGGCATAAATTCAAGAAGAAGGACGGTATCCTTTCTGAAATATGAGAGATATTCCTTCCATAAGGGGACTGCGTCAGAAAGAGGAAATCTTGCATCCTCTGACCAGTTGAAAACATGAACGGCTTTTGTGAAACGGCAAAGAAGCCTTGCATATTTCATATTTTCTTCGGTATCCGTAAACTGATTAGGCTGCCAGTACATACGAAAGCAGGGGGAGTTTACTGCTTTCATAAGCTTTATTGCCGCTTCCTTTCTGTCGGTAAATGTACCGTTATGGCATTCCATACAAAGCGTGACCTTATTCTCTTCTGCTATTTCTGCCGCCGTTTTACATATTTCAAAAAGCTTTTTTTCTTCCTCTTCGGTATAATCCTCTGATGCCTTGTCACCGCACCAGAGTCTTAAAATATCCGTCCCGAGAAGCCTTGCCGCTTCAATATAGCTTATAAGCTCATTTATATCTGTTACTCCGAGACGGAAATATGTTCCGTAGGAGGAGCAGCAGATGCCTGCCTGCTTCTGATATTCGGCTATCTTAAAAAGCTTTTCTCTGTCAAAGCAGGGGGCGTGAATATCACTGCCCCATTCTATATATGAAAGTCCCGCTTTTTTTGCTTCATCAATTATTCTTTCGGGACTGTAGGCTCTGAAGGAAACGGAAACAAGTCCGAGCTTTGTCATAATATCACCTTAATAAATATTTTTATTTTCTCTGTATGTGCGCCAGACGTTTTCAAAGAAGCCGTCCTCATCGGGAATTGGGCGGACGGGTCTCAGACGGATAACTATTCTGCCGTCAATATAGCCTGCTTCACGGATAAGCTCTCTTTCCTCTGCGGCAGTGAAGTCCTCTTCATCGGATATATATACCGCACTTCCTCTTGTTCCGTGATTTGTTTTTCTGAAATCGGCGATGCTTTCAAGCACCGCGTACTGAGTGAGTAGGGCATCCTCGTATTTATATATATCGGTAAGCTCATTCCTGCCGTTGCAGAAAGCATTTTCGGGGAAGAATGATATTTTTTCTCTTATCTCGGGGATGAGCTTTTCTATTTCCGTCATATTTCTTACGGCGGCGGCAAAGTCACTCATTTTCTGCTGTACATCGTAAAGAAGCTCCCTTGCGGTGTTCTTGTCCGATAATACCTTTTCGCAAAGTGCCTTATGACGGGCGAGAGCATTACTAAGCTTTTCCGAAAAGCTGCTTTCGTCGGTGAATACCTCTTCTTTTGCGGAAATAAACTGAGCTGCTCTCAATGAGCCTGCCTGCCCTGCATTAAGAGCAGAGCCTCCGGGACGGGTGATACCGTGTGTTCCTGCGCTCTCTCCTGCGGCAAAAAGTCCCGTTACCGAGCTTTGCCACCACATATCGACGGCAATTCCGCCGTTATTATGCTGAGCTGAAAGGCTTATTTCAAGATACTCCTGAGAAATATCCCTGCCCTTGCTTTTATAAAGCTCAATAGCAGGTGTGTTCATTTTATAAAGCCTTTCGATGGGAGTGCCGAAAAGAGCATCTGCATCGGAAAGATATGAAAAAGCTTCCGGTGAAAGCCTTGTGAAATCTATATTTTCAAGGGAAAAGGGATTTTTTGTAAAATCAAGATAAACCCTTCTGCCTTTTTTTACGCTTTCGTTATATACGGCAAGATCTATTTTTGACGAGCCGTCAGAGGCTTTTTTTGAATCAAAGGGCCATTGATAGCCCTTGAGAAAAACGAATGACAGCGCTTCGTATATATCCGAAAAATATTCCTCAAGAAACTCATATTCATTGCCGTTTTTATCTACGGAAACAAAGCGGGGGAGCACCTGCATATATGTTCCGGAGACATTCCATTTAGGCGATATGCTTGAAAGCCCGTACTGCCATTCTGTCATATTCTGAAGAAATGCTCCCGCTTTAAGAGCAAGACCCGTTGAGCCTGTATGTCCGTCGGGATATACCGTGTTCTTATAGATTACGGCGGGGCCTCCGGTTGCAAGGATTATATTATTGCAACGAAATGCCCTGAAGTCTCCCGTTTTTTTATCAAGGCACAAAAGTCCCGATACGGAATTTCCGTTTTTTAATATTTCAACGGCAAGCAGATCATCAAAGATCGGAATTGCGAGCTTTTCTGCCTGCCTTTCGAGAGCCTCAGTCATAAATTTTGAAGTAAGCGGACCTGCAGATGTAGCTCTCATAAAGGGATCGTGGTCGGTCTTATAGCCTATATATTCACCGTAACGGTTCACGGGAAATGGGACGCCGAGAGAACAGAGATTATTAAAGCATCTGACGGAAAGAGCTGCTTCGCATAACGCATTATCTCCGTCAACAGCGCCGCCGTTAAAAAGATCCTCTGCCATTCTTCTTACTGAATCGGGAGTGTCTCCCGAAAGAGTCAGCTTATAATAGGTCTGCTTGTCACTGCCCGTATTTCTTGATGTGCCGCAGTTTTTACCCTCGGTCACGATACATACGGACTTTTCGCACAGCTTTCTGATTTCATTTGCGGCATTATAGCCTGCCGCACCCGTGCCTATAACAACGGTGTCAAAGGTTAAATGATCCATAATATTTCCTTTACAGTCTTCTTATATGAAATCCGCCGTCAACATCAAGTGACTGTCCCGTAACATAGGGGAGAGAGCCGTTGACAAGTGCATATACGGCCTTTGCCACATCCTCGGGCGTTCCCCATCTTTTTATGGGAAGAAGTCCGTTTTCGATAAGAGTGTCATATTTTTCCTTTACTTTGCTTGTCATATTCGTTGCAATTATTCCGGGGCGTATCTCGTTTACGGGAATATTATATTCGGAAAGCCTGTCGGCAAAGAGCTTTGTTATCATTGAGACCCCTGCCTTTGAGATGCAGTATTCGCCTCTTGAAACAGAGCTTGTATAGGCTGAAATTGAAGAGATGTTGACTATTGCACCCTTATTATCCTCTTCGTTTTTTATCATTTCCTTAGCTACCGCCTGAGTAAGAAAGAGCATTCCCTTGGTATTTATATCCATAACTCTGTCGAAGCTGTCCTCGGTCATATCGAGAAGATCGCTTCTCTGTAAGGGGGCAACACCCGCAACATTTACAAGTATATCTATTCTGCCGAAGGTGTTTATTGTCGTTGAGGTGAAATTTTCTCTGTCATTTTTGTCGGAGACATTGCCTCTTACATATATGAAATTCTTATCAGGTAAATTATCAGGGCTTTCTCTTGTGCCCATACCGACAACGGTAATATTATTCTCCGTAAAAAGACGGGCGGTCGCAAGTCCTATACCTGCGGAAACACCTGATATCATTGCAATTTTATTCATTATTTTGCTCCTGTACATTGTTTTTGATAGATCGGGGCGTAAAGCTTACTGTCTCTGATAACGCATCCCGGAGTGCCGCCGGGAGTTCTCATTATCTCACTGCATTTGCTGCAGCAGATACAGAGCTTATTCTTATCCATACAGCCGTTATTGAGAATATCCTTTGCAAAATCGGGATATGCAAATACTGTTCTTCCGAAGCCTGCGATATCGAAAAGTCTTGCTTCAATAAAGCCTGCTGCAACAAAGGGAGCGGCGGCACCCAGATAAGAAAAAGCGGATGCGATAAGCTTCATTCCGGGTACCTCTCTTTTTATATCTGCGATGCCCTTGAGCATTCTTGCAACACCCTCAAGAGGATGCTCCTTTGTTTCATAGCCGCCCTTTGCAAAGGGACGGTTTACATGGGGATTGAAATAAGGATTTCCCATCGTGATATTAAGTATATCTACACCGTAGGAATTAAGAAGTCCGATAAGCTGAGCGGGCTCGGAAAGATCAATATCCGTACCTGCTCCCTCTCTTACGCCGAAGCCGTAAGGGTAGGGGAAGCCGTCATAAATATTAAGCCTTGAGGTAACAATAAAATCTTCAGAGGTTACCTCCATTGCACCGAGAATGCTCTCTCTTAAAAGTCTTGTTCTGTTTTCGAAGGAGCCGCCGTATTTTCCTTCTCTTTCAAATGCTGAAAGCAGCTCACAGTTGAGATATCTGTGACAGGCCTTGATATCAACTCCGTCAAATCCTGCTTTTTCGGCAAGTAACGAAGCATTTATAAGCGCTTCCTTGACCTGATCTATGTAAGTGTCGCTTACGATGTTTTCCTTCGGTATGGGGTTTTCCTTTTCAAAAACGGGATTATTATAAGCAATAAGAGGAGCGGGTATTCCCTGCGGCTTTGAATAGCGTCCTGAATGAGTAGCCTGCATAATTACAACAGGCTCAATGCCGTTTTCTTTAACTGCCGCTTCCTTTATAGCCTCAGTCTGTCTTCTGAATGCATCAAGATTATTTTTATTTATATAAAGCTGTCTCGGATTTGCCTTTCCTTCGGGAAGCACTGCAGTAGCCTCAAACCATATAAGACCTGCACCGCCTTTGGCAAAACGGTCATAACGCCTTTTTGTAAGCTCTCCCGGAGTTCCGTCATAATTTCCGTCACAGCCCTCCATTGCCTGGCAGGCGAGTCTGTTGGAAACGATTTTCTTTCCGACGGTAAGACTTTTTCCGAGAATATCCGTGTTCTCTGAAAAAGGAAGTTCCGTGTCAAGCTCCTTATTTTGTATCAAAAATTCTTCAACTGCAGAATATACTTTTCGAAGCATATTTCATCCTCCCGATAGCTTATAGCTTTATAATAAGCTTTTTTATTTTGTTAATCAATATAAATGTTTATTTATCATCCGCCTTTTTTTGAAAAAGAAGTGAAAAATACGGGCATTTTGCTTCTCAGCTTCGCAGACAAACAAAAAAAGACCGTACAGATGAGTCTGTACGGTCGGAAAATTATTCATTGATCATAGCTGCCTGAGCGGCTCTTCTTGCTGCAAGTGCTTCAATTATTCTTGTTCTTTCTTTGCCTGAGATCTTATAGAAGAACATAGGAACGGCACAAAGAAGCATACTGATGCCGGGGATAATTGATACAAGTGAGAACATGGCAAAGTTCTGTGTTCTTGTAAGCTCTGTTGCGGCAACAACGACTTCGCTTGAAAGCATCTGAGAGGGATCGATCTCAATGAACATATACATAAGGATGATGCCTGTTGTGGCAAGTGCATTACCGAGCTTGTTTACGAAGCCCTGAAGTGCCGAGCCGAGACCGTTATCTCTGTAGCCCGTCTGAAGCTCAAGATAGTCAAGGCAGTCACCGATCATTGCATTTGATACGACATTGAGAACGCCGAGGGGGATGCAGGAAACAAGGATGAAGGGGATACAGATATAAAGATTTGCAGTGTACCATCCGATAACGGTGGTGAATATGCTTGCAACAAAGCCTGCAAGGCAGGTGGTTATAAGTATCTTTTTATAGTCAAATTTTCTGATGAGCTTGGGCATAAGAAGCATAGCACCGAACATACCGACTATTGCACAGACCTGGAAAATGGTCTTTACGGAGGATACGCTTTCTGCTATGTACTTTGTTCTCAGCTCAAGGGACATATCGGGTGTAAGCTCGGGACCTATATAAAAGGCATATCTTGCAACATGGACTGCTGCTGCCTGAACCATATATCTTCCGCTGGAAAGCACACCCATTGCGACAACAAGCATTAAAGGCTTGCAGGTAAATATTCTCTTAAGAGCGTTAGGCTCACCGGGCTTTCTTACCTTTGCGGGAGGAATTATTCTTTCGTTTATATGGAAATAGGAATTTCCGTACATAACCACACCGATGGCAACACAGACGCCTGCGATTATCAGATAACGCTGCTTTTCATATTCGATACCTGTTGAGCCTAAAAGAGTGGGAAGAGTAAAGCCTGCAACGAGGAAAAGCACCTCGGGAAGGGCAGAGCCTATGCTGTTGAGGTTCTTTGTATAGGAAATTACATAGCCTCTTTCATCGGCATTCGGTGTCATAAGATTGGGAATGCCCCAGAAGGGAACATCGGCAAGGGTATAGCACATTCCCCAGAGCACATATGTGACGGCTGCATATATCATAAGCTCGGTCTTGGGAAGATCGGGGGAGATATAGAGCATAATGGTAAGAACTGCGATGGGAACAATTGCATAAAGAATGTACGGCTTCATCTTACCGCGACGGGGATTTGCCTTATCTGCAATTATGCCCATAAGCGGATCGTTTATGGCGTCCCAGATTCGAGCAAGAAGCATAAGGAGCATAACAAACATCAACGGAAGCTGAAGAACGTTTACGTAGTAGTCACTGATATAGCTTGACATCATAGCGTATATCATTCCCTGTCCCATTGCGCCTACAGCAAACATATTGAGCTCTTTTTTAGGAACAACAAAGCCGGGGCGTGTCTCTTTAACTTTTTTTGCCATTTTATTTCCTCTTTTCTGATTTTACTGTTTTCTCAAAGCTGCGAGAAGCTTTCTTGCATCAGGAAAATCTCCTATGGTTTTACAATAATGAGAATATATCACTTTTCCGTTTCTGTCAAGACCGACAAAGGCACAAAGCTGAAGCTCACGGTGTGATGAGACAGCATTTTCGTCGGATACGAAGGCATTTATCATATCCGTATCAAGAAGATTTCTGATATCTCCCTTTGTCATATCCTCAAACTTCTTATCGCCTGCAACCATATTTATCATGCTGTTTGCTTCAAAGATGTTATAACGGTCATAAAGCACTGCGTCAGGATCTGCGATCAATTCGAACGGATAAGCACTTTGAACCTCTGACAAAAGCTTTAAGTCAGACTGAAGCACAAATTTTATCTCTATTCCCATCATACGGAATACACGCTGATATTTTTTGAATGTGTCGAGCATCTCCTTGCAGATACTGCATTCATAGTATCTTGAAAAGACGAGAAGCGTCTTTTTTGTAAGGCTTTCTCCTAACCTTTTGTTTTTTCCGTAGGCGGAATTATATATTATATCGGAAAGATCGTCGCCCTTTTCGAGCTTTTTGCAGTAAGGCTTGCCGTTTTCCTTCCAATCGGCTCTTACCTTTTCGACTGCGGCACGAAATCTCTCCATTGTTTTTTCAAGTGTTATTCTTGCACAGGCAAGATTAATTCTCTGAAAGCCTCTTCCGAGATCACCGAACATTTCGCCCCAATCGAGGAAAATATCGGCATCCTCAAGCATATTGCGAAGCTGAACATGAGTCATTCCGAGGCTTCTCATATCAAGCCACTGAAGATATGTGCCTTCAAGAGGAAATACCTTTATCTCGGGGAAGTTTTCTGTCATAAAGTCCTTTACATAGTCTGCATTTGAGGATATCACCGAAAGAAGCTCCTCGAGCCAGTCCTCGCACTGATTATACGCAGTCTTGCAGGCTTCATAAGCAAAGATATTCAGATGGCTTTGCATATTTATCATCTGGCAGGCGTTGACCTTTGCTCTCGTCTTTTTGTCGGGGATGATAATATTCGAGCACTGAAGACCTGCAAGGTTGAAGGTCTTACTGGGTGCGGTACAAACAGCAATATTATTTTCAATGTCTTTTCCGAGAGTGGCCATAACGGTATGTGTAAAGCCGGGCATTATAAGATCGTTATGTATTTCATCGTCTATAATGAATACTCCGTTATTTGTGCATATATCGGCAACCCTTTTCAGCTCGTCCCTTGTCCATACTCTTCCTATGGGATTATGGGGATTGCAGAATATTATTGCTTTTGTTTTTTCTTCCTTTGCTTTCTTTTCAAGATCCTCAAAATCGATCTCATATCTGCCGTCCGAAAGCTTTAATTCGCTGTATCGGAAGTGTCTGCTTTTTGCGAGCACGGCCATATCAAAGGGATAATAAACGGGGGTAAGGATAATTATTCCGTCGCCGGGCTTTGTTACTGCCTCGATAAGAATTCCGAGAGCATTGACTACACCGGGGGTGGTAACTATCCACTCTTTATTTATATTGAAGCTGTGCCGTCTTTTCATCCAGGACACTACGGCATCAAAGTATTCATCGGTAGGATCCGTGTAGCCTAATATCTGATCGTTTGCAAGTGCCGCAAGAGCTGCTTTTATCTGCGGTGCAGTGGTAAATTCCATATCTGCAACCGAAAGGGGAACAGCATCCTTACTTGCATTTTTTGCACTGTTCCATTTTGATGAGCCTTGTCCTGTACGGTCGGCAACAGTGGTAAAATCGTATTTCATAATATACCGCTTTCTAATATGTTAATGTTGTGACCGAACGGGGAGAAATGATAATATCAGAGCTTCGGTCATATGTAAATTCTTCAAGGTTTCTGTTATCATCCGTCACCGCCGTGAGAACAGTTTTCCCGAATGTGTTTTTCAAGGTTATGCTCTCGTCTGACGGATTTATAAGGATAACCACGGTTTTTGAGTCCTTTGTAAAGGCAAGAGGAAGGACCGTCTTATTGTCGCAGAATATTTCGGTCCTTACTGCACCGAGGGGAATATATTTTGAGAAATTTCCCGTTACAAAATATCTTTTTGTAAGCTCATAGGTTTTTTCATCTTCGTTAATATAAATAAGACCGTCACAGTAATCCACCTCGGATACTGCTATCCAATGCTGCCAGGATGAGACACCGAGAACGGAGAAATCCTCATACATCACCCTTGCACATTCAAGGGCGGAATCCATACCCTTATCCCGGCCGCCCTTCATATGACACCATTCGCTCATCTTTACGGGAACGCCCGGGAAGAAGATATCAAGAAATCTGCGGTATCTTCTGAGAAAGCCCACGCGGTCATTGAGAAATTTCAGCGGAATGGGAAGGCAGTAGGAATGCACATCTATACCGTCACAGCTGCTTCTTACCCTTTTATCAAGAAGCACCGCAAGGGTATATACTTTATTGAACCATCTTATGTCTCCGTTTTCGCAGGCGCTTATCTTTACGCCCCGAAGAAGCGGACGCTCTGAGAGTGCCGCTGAGGTTTTCTTAAGAAGAGAATACACTCCGTAGGGGGTATAATGACAGCCCTCCTGACCGTTTTTTTCCGTCCATATCCATAAGGGCTCGTTTACGGGAGAAATATATTTTACGGGAATGCCCTCTGATATGAAATGCTCGGCACAATCAAGGATATATTTTGCGAAAGCTTCCTCGTTTTTTCTCGGAAGATTACAGTGCCACGCCTTATCAAGACAGGATTTGTGATTTTTTGTAAGAGCTTCGGGGGGAGAATTTGAAAAGAGAATGACCTCTGTTGCCCCCTTTTCAACACAAAGCCTCATCATTTTTACAGCATTCTTATCTCTTGACCAGTCATAGCTGCCGTCAGAAGAGGTAAAGCTTTCTGCCATACGGTTTTTATTGGGGAAAACGCTGGAATTGCTGTTTTTTGATCCGCCGCCAAGATTATATCGGTAAATGTTCATACCGATGCCCTTATCCTTACTGTATAAAAGCTCGGCTATCTTTTCGCAAACGGGTATACTGTCATTATTCAGTGTATGCTCCCAACCGCCTACGACCTGTGCCCACCAGGCACCTGAGGCACCTATGCCCTCAAAATGGCTGTAGGTCTTACCCTGATCAACTGTAATTTTCATATATATCCCTTACTTTTCAGAATGTTTTTTTATGGCTTCAAATGATTCTTCGCTGATAACATGCTCTATCTTGCAGGCATCCTCTGCTGCAATTTCAGGGGCTACACCGAGTCTTATAAGACATTCCGTGAGTAAGGTGTGTCTTTCAAACATTGTTTCCGCAATGGCTTTTCCTTCATCCGTAAGCTTTAATTCGCCGTTATCACCGACGGTTATGAAGCCGCCGTTACGAAGAAGTCCCACTGCTCTTGAAACGCTGGGCTTTGAATATCCGAGATGCTCACTGACATCAACTGAACGAACCAAGGGAAGCTTTTTGCTGAGAACATATATTGTTTCAAGATACATTTCTCCTGATTCCTGCAATCTCATATGATGACCTCCGTTAATGTAATATTGCTATTTTAACACAAGTATTGTTTTTTAGCAAGTGCCGATTGTTTATTGACTTTGGGAAACGGTTAATGTAAAATAAATATATAAAATATTTACTGCGGAGGACAGAAAATGAAAAATATTAACAGAGTTCTTTGGGGTGTTGTTCTGGTTGCCGTCGGTGTTCTTTTCGGACTTAAGGCAATGAATATCATTGATTTTGATATATTTTTTGACGGCTGGTGGACGCTTTTTATCATCATTCCGAGCTTTATCAGCCTTATAACGCAAAGAGATAAGACGGGAAGCATAATCGGTCTTGTCGTCGGCGTCGTGCTTTTCCTGGCGAGCCGTGATATTATTTCCTTTGCTATGCTCTGGAAACTTCTTATTCCGGCTGTTATCGTGATCATCGGTCTTTGCCTTATTTTTAAGGATGCCTTTAATAAGAGAGCAAAGGATGCGGTGAAAAGAATAAACGCCGAGGGCTATCCTCTTAAGCAGGGAACTGCAGTTTTTGCAGGGCAGAAGGTAAATTTTGCAGGCAATGATTTTTACGGTGCTGAGCTTACCGCTGTATTCGGCGGACTTGAATGCGATTTAAGAGGAGCTGTTATTGACCGTGATACTGTCATAAATGTAAGTGCTATCTTCGGCGGAATCGATATTTATGTGCCTGAAAATGTAAATATTGAGATATGCACCACTCCCATATTCGGCGGAACTGCAAATAAGACACAAAGAGCCCGTATGGAGAACACGCCTACGGTATTTATTAACGGTTTATGCATCTTCGGAGGAGTTGATATCAAATGACCTCGGCTCAGAAGCTTATAAAATATCTTGCCCTTGCCTTTGCTGTTTTTCTTGTATGTGCCATTGCTCTGGGACTTTTCGAGGGAATAAATGCACTTCTCGGGATCGAGGTCACAAAGGACATCGGCACAAAATACCTTTATTCATATGATATTCCCGGCGAAGTTAACGAACTGGAAATAAATATTTCTGCGGCAGATCTCAGAATAATTGAGGGAGAAAAGTTTTCCGTCAATACGGATGATGAGGATATTATCTGTGAAACCGTGGGCAATATATTGAAGATAGGTGATAAAAAGAGCTTCAAGGTTGCTTCCGACGGTGCCGTTGTTATAGAGATTCCCGATGTGAAGCAGTTTGAAAGAGTGAAGCTTTCTGCGGGAGCAGGAGAGGTTACCGTAAAAAGCCTTGTCTGCGAAAAGCTCCGTATTGACCTCGGTGCAGGGGATGCCTCGTTTAATGAGCTTTTTGTATCAGGTTCTGCAGAGATCAACTGTGCGGCTGGTGAATTTTCGGTAAGATCAGGTGAGATAAACGGTCTTGATATGGAGTTTGCCGTCGGTGATGTTTCCCTTCAGTGCGGTCTTACGGGAAAAAGTGAGATAAACTGCGGTATCGGAGATATAAATATTATCCTGCCGGAGGAAGCGGCATTTTACCGTATTAAGCTTGACAAGGGTGTATGCACTGCAACTTTTAACGGAAAAGCTATGGAGGATGATACCGTTTACGGTGACGGAGAAAACCGTATTGAAATTGACGGGGCTGTCGGAGATATAAGCATCAGGACAGCTAAGAAATAAAGCAGTACAATATAGCTTTTTTTATTAATAATACTGCGGATATCAAACCGGCAGTAAGCCTTTTCCTTTTTTCGGATGAAAGTCAAAAAAACAGCACTTGTGCAGTAAGGCACAGGTGCTGTTCTGAATTTTATGCAAAAAACACATTTTCGCCCTCATGTACGGGAGACGGGGAGGTCAGAATGCTTTTTATATAGTCTTAGATTCAGTTTTTTGTTCGGTGGCTTATTCCGTTACATAAGCCGAAACAAAGCTGTCAACTGCCTCCCAGTATTCCTCGGGATGCTTTTCGCAGGCTTCATCGTGTCCTGTGTCAGGCAGAGCAAGCTTTTTCTTTTCCGCACTGCATTTTTCATAAAGAGCCTCCATCATCCAGAAGGGGACAACGGGATCGGCCTCTCCGTGAATAAAAAGCGTAGGTGTGGAGGAGGCGGCTACTGCATCGATAGGTGAGCAGTCTCTGAAGCTCCAGCCGAGAAACAGCTTTGAAAAAGCATCTGCGGCATAAAGGAAGGGGAAGGGGGGAAGTCCTGCAGTGGTTTTTATTGAGCCTCTGAATAATTCCATACAGCTTGAATATCCGCAGTCTGCAATGCAGCACTTTACATTCGGGGGAAGCTTCTCTCCCGTTGTAAGCATAACGGTGGCACTGCCCATGGAAATACCGAGAATAACTATTTGTGCATCGGGGCAACGGGACAGGATATAATTTATCCAGGATATAACATCATATCTCTCAAAATATCCCATTGAGGTGAATTTCTCCTCCTGATTTCTGTGAGCTCTCTGACAGGGGAGAATACAATTGTAGCCGTTACGGAAAAAATGTATAGCCTGACGGGCCATTGCACGGGGACGGGATGAATAGCCGTGAACGGCAATAAGCCATTTTTTGCCGGGCTTATCCTGAGTTATCACCTTTGCAAGAAGCTTATCTCCTTTTTCGTTATAAAGAACGGTATCCTCGGGAGCTATGGCATTATACCAGTCATCCGCAGTGCGAAAATGCGGATCGCTTAAATATCTTTTCATATTACCGGGACAGTGAAGCAGCTCCTCGGGATATTTATTGCAGGTCTTTTTTGAAAGAATACCGTAACATAAAAGACCGCCTGTGCCGATATATGCGGCAGCTCCCGTTAGAGCCGCGGCTGCAGAGATCGTTAAAGCCTTGCTTACCTTTTTCATAATAAACCTCCTGACAGGATATATATTTTTATAATACCAATATTTGTTGAACATTTCAACTGTTTTTTGTGTGATTGACTTGTGAGATGTTTTTATGTATAATAGAAAAGTACAATTGTGCCAGAAGGAGTGTTTTGTATGAGAAAAACAGTTGACCTGAACTTT
Organism: Clostridia bacterium; assembly: GCA_017440965.1. Lineage (GTDB taxonomy): Bacteria > Bacillota > Clostridia > Oscillospirales > Acutalibacteraceae > RUG806. The sequence goes on from JAFSGH010000086.1 coordinate 25,757, forward strand.
AACTGGAAGTTCAGTGAGTCCTTTACTGAGGAAATGATAAGACCGGGCTTTGATGACAGCGGTTTTGAAAAGGTAGATATTCCTCACACAAACAAAGAATTACCCTACAATTATTTTGATGAAGCTTCCTTTCAGTTTGTAAGCTGCTACAGAAAGGTCTTCAGAGTTCCCGCTGATGCTTTTGACGGAGATAAGCATATCTTTATTTCCTTTGAGGGCGCGGCAAACTATGCGAAGGTTTATCTTAACGGTGAATTTATCGGTGAGCACAAGGGCGGATATACTCCGTTTTCTTTTGAGATAACCGATAAAGTAAACCGTGGAAATAACTGTCTCGCGGTTATGCTTGATTCAACCGAAAGACCTGAGATACCTCCCTTCGGCAAGGTAGTAGATTATCTTGTTTACGGCGGTATCTACAGAGAAGTGCATCTTGATATTTACGATGAAAAATATATCGAGGATGTATTTGTAAAGACTCCCGATCCTCTTTTCTCTGAAAAGATCATTGAAGCAGATGTCAGCTTTAATGAAAAGGTAACGGGAAGGTGCGATTTTGAGCTTTATGACGGCGAAAAGCTTATCGGAAAGAAATCCTGTGATGCTGACGGTAAGGTCATCCGTATCCGCTGGAGGGTGAAGAATGTTGAGTTATGGGATATTGATTCTCCGAAGCTTTATACACTTAAGGTCTTATACGGAAATGATGAGATAACAAAGCGCTTCGGCTTCAGAGAGGCAAAATTCACAAGAACGGGCTTTATGCTCAACGGCAGACATCTTAAGCTTCTCGGTCTTAACCGCCATCAGAGCTATCCTTATGTCGGTAACGCAATGCCCGCTTCAGCACAGAAGGCTGATGCCGATTTTATGAAATATACTCTCGGCTGTAACATAGTAAGAACGGCTCATTATCCCGATTCCGTTCATTTCCTTGAGCGCTGTGATGAGATAGGTCTTCTTGTGTTCACTGAAATGCCCAGCTGGCAGTTCCTTGGCGAGGGCGAGTGGAGAGAAAACTGTCTTGATAATATCAGAGCAATGGTCATCCGTGACAGAAGCCATCCCTCAGTTATTTTATGGGGTGTCAGAGTTAACGAAGGAAATGACTGCGATGAATTCTATACCGAGACAAATGCACTTGCACGCTCTCTTGATCCTACGAGACAGACTGGCGGTGTAAGAAACTTCCCCAGAAGCCACCTGCTTGAGGATGTTTATACATATAACGATTTCATTCATTCGGGCGGCCCCGTAAATCTGCTTCCCGCTATTATTACCTGCGGAATAAAGGCACCGTATCTTGTAACAGAGCATAACGGTCATATGTTCCCCACAAAGACCTTTGACAGAGAGGCCCTCAGAACGGAGCACGCCTTAAGACATCTGCGTGTTCAGAATACATCATTCGGCAGTAAGCGTCACTCAGGTGCTATCGGCTGGTGTATGGCTGACTATAATACCCATAAGGACTTCGGCAGCGGTGACAGAATATGCTATCACGGTGTAGCCGATATGTTCCGTATCCCGAAGCTTGCAGCTGCGGTCTATTCATCTCAGCAGGATGATACTCCCGTGCTTGAAACCTCGTCTGCAATGGATGTAGGTGAGCATCCCGGTGCTATCATCGGTCAGACATATATATTCACAAACTGTGATTATGTGGAGATCTATAAGAACGGAAAGTATAAGAGCACTGCTTATCCCAATAAGAAAAAGTATCCCAATCTTCCTCATCCTCCCATTCTTCCTCAGGATTTTATCGGAGATTCTCTTGAGATCGAGGACGGACTTGCTCCCGATGTTGCAGGACCTCTTAAGAATGCTCTTGTTGCGGCATCCGTTCACGGCTACATAATGCCTCCTCAGCATTATCTTGAGATCGCTTATTCCTTCCTCAAGGGAAAGATGAAGATATCAGAGATGGTAGATCTTGTTACCAAGTATTTTGCAAACTGGGGCGATGAGCAGGTCGAATACCGCTTTGACGGCTACAAAAACGGTGTGCTTGTTAAATCTGTTACCCGCACTGCCGCAAACTCACAGGCTCTTACGGTCAAGGCAGACAGCGATACGCTTGTTGAGGACAAGACCTACGATGTCACAAGAATTGAGCTTATGTGTGTTGATCAGAACGGCAACCGTCTGCCCTTTGCAAATAACAGCATAAAGGTCACTGTAGACGGACCTGCAAAGGTCATAGGTCCCGATGAATTTGCTCTCATCGGCGGCGCCCGTGCCTTCTGGATAAGAACCACAGGTAAGTCAGGCGATATTACTGTTACCGTGACCGGTGAAAACTTAGGTGAACACAAGCTTTCCTTCAAGGCAATAAAGAAATAAAATGAAATACTGCCCCTGCTTCAAGAGAAGCGGGGGCAGAAAGCTTAATAGGGTGTTTATTTTGTTATTTCAATTGCATAAAGATACTGACATTTTACCTCGTCGGGATTTATAGCAGGGAAGCTTATTCTGAGCTTGCCGCCGTCATTTTCCGCAGTAAGCATGGCATCGTGAGAGAGAAGCCTTGCCCTGATGCCCTCTTCATAGGGGATCTCATCAAGAGTAATGCTGCCGAAGGGGAAGCGGTTTATAATTGCGAATACCTTGTCGCCTTTTTTCGTGTAGTAAGTATCTTTCTGCGGCTTCTTTGTGTAAAGACGGGTGCCGTATATGGCGTCTCCGTTTACGCTGAGCCATTCGCCGATCTGTAAAAGTCTTTCCTCCATAATGACGGGAATTGTGCCGTCAGCGGCAGGGCCTATATTAAGAAGGAAATTTCCGCCCTTTGAGACAAGCTCTACCAGCATCTCGATAAGCTCTTTTGCGCTTAAGTAGTCCTCAGTTGTTTCGATGCGGTTAAGTCCGAAGGATTTTCCTATACCTCTGCATTCCTCGAAGGGCCTGTCAAGCTCGACATCCTCGATTTTTCTGCCTTCCTCGATATAACCGTATTCTGTTGTGAAGTTTCCGCCGAGTCTGCCTCTTGTTTCCTTGCCCCAGCGGTCATTGGGGACTATATAATCCTTAACGGGGGATTCATTATATAACCAGGTCAGAAATTCCGTGGAATGCCAGACCTTACTCGGATGAGACCATTCACCGTCGGTAAAGAGGGTAGAGGGCTCATACTTGGTTATAAGTTCCTTTAACATAGGATGCAGATGCTTTAATGCATATTCCTCAGGATCCTTGAGATAAAGAGGATGATACCATTCGTATACGGAATGGTAGACACCGAAGCGCACTCCCGTATCCTTCATTGCCTCCTTAAGCTCCATACAGAAGTCTCTGTGAGGGCCTACATCCATTGAATTCCAGTTCCATGCATAGTCTGATTTGAAGAGACAGAAGCCGTCGTGGTGCTTTGAGGTGATATTTATATATTTTGCTCCCGAGCGTCTGAAGAGCTCTGCCCACTGCTTTGCATCAAAAAGCTCAGCTCTGAAGCCGTCAACAAAATCAGTGTATTTGTAATCCTCGCCGTAAACCTTATCGTGCCATTCCTTTGCGCCCTGCTCAGGCTGTTCCTGTATCTGATACTGATACCATTCCGCATACTGTCCCTTGGTGGTATATGCAGGAACGGAATAAAGTCCCCAATGAATGAAAATTCCGAATTTTGCATCCTCAAACCATTCGGGGACGGGACGGGAATTAAGAGATTCCCAGTTGTTTTCGTATTTCATATTCTTCTCCCGTGAGTTTTTTTCTTTATTATAACCGTTAAACACAGCGTATGCAAATATTTTTTTTCCAAACTATTGCTAAAAGAGGTTTTTTGAGTGTATAATAAGCTATCTTCTGAAGTGTGAGGTTATTATTATGCTTGACGGAAAAATTAAAGCACTTATAAATTATGCAATAAAAGAGGGACTTATTGAAGAGTCCGATGCGGTTTATTGCATCAACGGTATTATTTCTCTTTTCGGAAAGGATGCTTTTGATACATCCGTAAAGGCCGAAGGGGGCAGTTTTGCAGAGATCCTTGAAGGACTTACCGACGAAGCGGTAAAAATGGGACTTACAGACGAGGGCTCCGTATCGAGAGATCTTTTTGACACAAAAATAATGGGTATACTTACTCCGAGACCTTCGGCTGTCATAGGAAAATTCAAGGAGCTTTATAATGAGGCTCCCGAAAGGGCAACCGATTGGTATTATAAATTCAGCGGAGATACAAACTATATCCGCCGTGACAGAATCGCAAAGATACTTAAATGGCAGCAGACGGGCGAATACGGTACAATTGATATCACCGTCAATCTTTCAAAGCCCGAAAAGGATCCCAAGGCCATTGAGGTGGCAAAGAATATGCCTCAGGTAGGCTATCCCAAATGTATGCTCTGCCGTGAGTGCGAGGGCTACAGCGGAAGAATCGATTTCCCTGCAAGACAGAATCACAGAGTTATCCCCGTAACGATTAATAATTCTCAGTGGTTTATGCAGTATTCTCCCTATGTTTATTATAATGAGCACTGTATAGTTTTCAACGGAGAGCATACTCCTATGAAGATCGACAGAAGTGCATTTGCAAAGCTTCTTGAATTTGTAACTGTATTTCCTCATTATTTCCTCGGCTCAAATGCGGATCTTCCCATTGTCGGCGGCTCTATCTTAAGCCACGAGCATTTCCAGGGCGGAAGATATGAATTTGCCATGGAAAGAGCACCTATTGAAAAGGAGATATCCTTTGAAGGCTTTGAGGATGTCAAGGCAGGTATTGTAAAATGGCCTATGTCCACAATAAGACTTCAGTCAAAAAATAAAGAAAGTCTTGTTGAGCTTTCCGACAGAATACTCAACAAATGGAGAGGCTATACGGACGAGGAAGCATTTATTTTTGCTGAGACTGAGGGTGTTCCTCATAATACAATTACTCCTATTGCCAGAAGAAGAGGAGAGCTTTTTGAGATGGATCTTGTTCTCCGTAATAATATTACAACAAAAGAGCATCCTCTCGGTGTATATCATCCTCATGCCGAGCTTCATCATATCAAAAAGGAAAATATAGGTCTTATTGAGGTAATGGGACTTGCTGTTCTTCCTCCCAGACTCAAGGATGAGCTTGAGGCACTTGAAAAAGCGATTCTTGAGAAAAAGGATCTTCGTGCCGATGCTCTTACCGAGCTTCATGCCGACTGGGCAGAGAGCTTTATTCCCGGATATACATTCACAAAGGAAAACTGTATGGATATTATAAGAGCTGAGGTAGGCAAGGTATTTGCTACGGTTCTTGAGCATGCAGGTGTATATAAGCGCAACGAAAAGGGTATGGCTCAGTTTATAAGATTTATTGAAAGTGTTTGACAGAACTGAAGCTTTATGCTATTATAAATTCAGAGTATGAAGGAAAATTCTTTAGTATTCTGTATCTTTTATAAATATATCAAGGAGTTGTTTACTATGAAAAAAATCCGTTGCACTCTCAGTGTTATATTATCACTTCTTATGCTCTGTACTGTTTTTGCTCCCGTTGCCCTTGCTGCGGAATGCCCTCACAGTTACAGTGTAACAAATGTTGCACCCACCTGTGTTGAGGACGGCTATGCTCTTTATGTCTGCTCCTTATGCGGTGACAATTACAAAAATTATGACGGTGCAATAAAGGCTCTCGGACACAGCTATTCCGATTGGTATGTGCTTGATGAAGCTACCTGTCTTAATGAAGGTCATTCACAGCGTGACTGCTCCCGCTGCGGTGCTTCTCAGATAAAGACTGTAGCTGTAATCGATCATGTTGACGAAAATACTGACGGCGTCTGCGATGTATGTAATTCAGAGGTAAAGGTTGAAGAGGTCTTCAGTCCCTTTGACTGGCTCATTGCCTTCTTTAATTTCCTTCGTCAGTGGTTTATGGATATCTTTGCCTGATATTTACTAAATGCTTAATGCCTGCAGAGAAGTTCTCTGCAGGCATTTTTTCTATTAATATCTGAATGTTGGTTTTATCAGCCTATAGGCTCTCCGTTTTTGTTGAATAGGGGAAGCTTTTCAAGATATTTTATATCGTCTCTTGTCTGTGCATCGCCTTCTGCTAAAATAGCAAGCTTGCCGCAGATTATGCCGCCTGCCTTTTCAACAAGCTGCTCTATGGCATAAAGAGATTCGCCCGTAGAAATAACATCGTCTACAATAAGTATTCTCTTGCCCTTCATAAGCTCGGCGTCGGCAGTGTCAAGATAGAGCTTCTGCTCCTTTGCGGTTGTGATTGAGTGGACATTTACTTCAAATACGCCCGTCATATAGAGCTTTGGATTCTTTCTTGCAAGGAAGTATTTTTTGTCACCGTTCTGTCTTGCCATTTCGTGAATGAGGGGAATGCCCTTGGCTTCTGCAGTGATAAGATAATCGTATTCGGGGGCAATTTCAAGAAGAGCCTTTGCACTTGCAACGGTAAGCTCCTGATCGCCGAAAATAACAAAAGCACCTATCATCAGCTCTTCATTAAGAGGGCAGAGAGGAAGATCTCTTTCACAGCCTGCTATATTCATTCTGTAATACATATCTGTTTTTCCTTTCGGGGTAATTTTTCTGCTTTTATTATATAACCCCGGAAATGCAAATGTCAACAAATTATCCCGAAAAGTCCTCACTAAGGCTGTTATCTCGAAAGTTCTTCTGCAAGACTGTTATCCCGAAAAGTCTTCTATAAGGCGGTACAGCTCAGCTTCGCTTTGAGCTTTTATTCCCTCTTTCAGCTTCTCCTTGTCCTTAAGAGAAAATGAATCGAATTCCTGCGGTAATATCTCGGAGGGAATGTCGCTGTCATTAATAAAAACCGCCAGCTGTCCCTCGTATTCACGGAGAATATAATAATTGTCGGCAGTGCTGTTTTCGTAAAAGAATACGCCCGTTATAAGCACGCTTATCAGGGCACAGCTCAGGAAAATATAATGCATAGATGCTTTTTTATTCATTATTATCAACTTCTTAAGTATTTTTTAATAATATTTGGCAAAATTTTTTTAAAATATACTAAACTTTTTCAAAAATATATGATATACTATGCTCTGTATAATAAAATGTCTCCCTGAGCGTTCTTTTATGCAAGGGTGAGGCAGTGTAAATAAAAATGAGAATTTTAATATCAATTTTTTGAAAAAAGGATGAGTGCCTTGAACAAAGAAAATGTTACTCCTAAAAAGAGAAAAAGAAAAAAGAAGCATATGAGCAGAGGGCTTACGGTATTTCTTACCGTATTCCTGATGATCTTTATGATAGGTGTTATCACGGCAGGAACTATAGTGCTTGATGTTTTTGTTGATGTGGGACTTATATCCGTAGGCGATCCTGCCAATGATGTAGCAGGTGTTGACTACATAGATCTTAATAACTACATTGCAAATCAGAGTCAGACAACTATTATATACGGCTATGATTCTGACGGAAATGAGGTTGAGATCGCCCGTCTTCACGGTGCTGAAAACAGAGAATGGGTAGATCTTGAGGATGTGTGTCAGGATCTGCAGGATGCTGTTGTTGCTCTTGAGGACAAGAGATTCCCTAATCATCAGGGTGTTGACTGGATAAGAACCATCGGTGTTATGGTTGAATATAACTTCTCTCAGGGCGGCTCCACCATTACGCAGCAGCTTATAAAGAACCTTACGGGTGAAAATTCGGTTACCTTTGTAAGAAAGTATAAGGAAATTAAGAATGCTCTTGCTCTTGAGCAGCATTTTTCAAAAGCTGATATTCTTGAGGCATATCTTAATACCATATATCTTGATATGGGTTGTTACGGAATAAAGACGGGTGCCGAGTATTATTTCGACAAAGAGGTCGATGAGCTTACTCTTATGGAATGTGCTATTCTTGCATCCATTACCAACGCTCCGAGAAAGTATAATCCCATTGTGAATTACGATAATAACCGAGTAAGAGCAACAAGATGTCTTGATGAAATGCTGGCTCAGGGATATATCACTCAGGATGAATACGATGCAGCGCTTGCCGAGGATGTCAAATTCTACGGTGATATCCAGACGGGCAGACAGGATGACGAAAAGTCTGAGGATAAAGAGACTGTAGAAACAGAGTATAACAGCTATTATGTTGACTTTGTTATAGATTCTCTTATTGACGATCTTAAAACTCAGTACGGATATACAGAATCTGAGGCATTCCGCAAGGTTTATTACGGCGGTCTTAAGGTCTATGCCGCTCTCGATATGGATATTCAGGATGAGATAGAAGAGGTCTATGAGAACAGAATAACCTTCCCCAAAGAAAAGGATACTCCCGAAGATCCCGCGATACAGTCCTCAATGGTCATTCTTGATTATGAGGGAAGAGTGGTGGCTACAGCGGGACGTCTCGGCGAAAAGACAGGTGACAGAACGCTTAATATCGGTACATCCTCACCGAGACAGCCGGGTTCGTGTATCAAGCCCTTATCTGCTTATGCTCCCTCAATTGAGCTTAATTTCTGTACCTGGTCAAGCCTTATTGCTAACTACGGTATCAATCTTCCCGGTATGGATAAGGCATGGCCCACAAACTACGGCGGTGCAACGGGTAGTCCCGACGATTTGAGAAATCTTCCTCAGGCTATTGCTCCCTCGCTTAATACGATTCCCGCAAGGATCATTCAGATGATAACTCCCACCGCAAGCTACAGATTCTTAAGAGACCGCTTCCATATTTCCACTCTTGTTGAGGGAGATGCGGACTATGCTCCTCTTGCGATCGGTGCTATGAATTACGGTCTTACCTGCCTTGATATGGCGGCGGCTTATACCACCTTCGGTAACGGCGGTGTATATTATGAGCCCTGGTGCTATTACAAGGTAACAAATGCTGCAGGCACAGAGGTCATCCTTGAGCCCAACAGAGAGGGCGAGCAGGTTATTTCCTCAGGTACTGCAGATGTTATGCTTCAGCTTCTTAAGTGCGTTATTACTTATCCCAACGGCACCGGCGGACCTTATGCCGTAAGCGGTCAGACCAACTGGGCAAAGTCAGGTACTACCTCAGATAACCACGATAAATGGTTCTGCGGCGGAACAGGCTATTATGTCGGCTGTGCATGGGTAGGCTTTGAAAAAGAGCAGAAGGCTATCAATACCTCCTTCTACGGACAGAATCCCGCAGGTAAGGTCTATAAGGAGGTTATGAACAGAATTCATAAGGGACTTGAAAACAAGGGCTTCGAAATGGGTGATGAGGTCGTAAGAAGAACCTATTGTACCGCAACGGGACTTCTTGCAAGCAGCGGCTGTTCAGGTGCAACAGGCTGGTATAAGGTAGATCATCTTCCCGGTGTCTGCAAGGGATGCTCTGCAGGCGGTTCTGGCTCTCAGGGTGGAGAGGTCGTCGATCCCGGATATGAAATTCCTGAGTTTTAATAGGTGAATTATGGTAATTTTAGCTGTTGATTACGGTGATGTCAGGACAGGACTTGCCGTATGCGATAAAAGTGAATTTCTTGCTTCTCCCGTAAGCGTTATTACCGAGCGTGATGCTGATAAGGTCGTTCAGACTGTGTGCATCAAGGCAAAGGAGCTTAAGGCGGAGGAGATAGCTGTAGGGCTTCCTAAGAATATGGACGGCTCCGAGGGCTTCAGAGCTGATGCCTGTAAGGAATTTGCTTCGAAGCTTGCAGAAGCCTCGGGAATTCCCGTTATTCTCAGAGATGAGAGACTTACCACCGTCAGCGCCCATAAGTTTCTTAATATGTCTGATGTGCGCGGCAAAAAGCGTAAAAATACCGTTGATGCTGTTGCTGCGGTTATAATTCTTGAAGATTATCTCGCATATCGCAAAAACATCAAATAAACGGCTTTTTAAGTAAAATAAAGGTATTGTTTTTAATATAAAGAACGAAAATTCCGATATGTCAAAAAAAGAGCGATGAGAGGTTTTTCTCTCATCGCTTATTTGTGTTGTTCAGCATATAAATTATGCTTTTCAATTCAGTTTATTGCCTTAAGAAGGATCTCTCTTGCGTCTGCACTTGTAACAGAGCCGTCTTCATTGATATCGGCAAGCTTCTTCTGAAGGGGAGTGAGGTCCTCAAGATTTACTGCATTTCTTAATGCAAGTCTTGAGTCTGCTGCGGAAACACAGCCGTCGAAATTGATATCTCCTACTTCAATAAGTCCGTCTTCAAACATTGAAACATTGATCCTTGAGGGATAGTCGATATACATACGGTTAAGGTCAATATTCTGATTTCCTGCACCTGTGAGTCTGCCGCGGTCTGTGTACTGCCATACATCTACCTGACCTTCATAGGTACATTCAAAGTCGTTTGATTCGTAATCCTGAGGCCACTGAGCGATCCATGTTGATCTGCCGTTAAATACGGAAGCATCAAGGAAGTCCTCAGCAAAGGACTTGTTACAGTAGATTCCTGCATAATAACCTGCGTTTTCTACTGTCTTGCAGAATTCGTCTACAACCATCGTGCAGACAGCTTTTCCTGCCTTTTCGTGCTGCTTTGCCTTATCGTCAGTGTAATCCTCGATATCGATATAAACAGGAAGATCGAGCTTACAGTTGTTTGTCTTAAGAATGTCCAGTGTAAGGTTAGCTTCCTCTATAGCCTGCTCCTTAGTAAGAGCGTAGCTGAAGAAATAAACGCCTACATACATTCCTGCAGCCTTTGCAGCCTTATAGTGCTCAAGGAATGCAGTGTCGGAGAATATTGTTTTTGCATCTCCGTAGCCTCTGCCGCCTATACGAAGTATAGCGCCCTTGACACCCTCTTTTCTGAGTGCTACCCAGTCAAGGCTGTCGGGATTCTGAGAATAGGAGATGTCCATAACGAGCCAATCAACCTCGTGAGGGACCTTTGATACGGGAGCGGAATATTCCTCGCACCAATTAAGCGCGAGCCAGCCTTCGTTTCCGTTATAGGTTGTTTTACCCCAGGTGTATTGGTCATCCTTGAAGGTCTCTGTTACCTTCACTATCTCACCTGCAGAAATAAGGCCAAGCTGTGCGGCGTTTTTATTATGATCTGCTCTGAATCTCGTGTTTTCAAGTAATTTATACTGAGTATAGGTTATTTCGGGAGCGGGAGCTTCGGGCGGGTAGATGTTTCCGCCGGGAGCATTTCCCCCGGAAGTGTCGGGTGTTGCTGTCTTTGTTGTGTATTTGCAGTAATCAAGCAATACCCATCCTTCTGTTCCGTTAAATACTGTCTTTCCGTATGAGCCGTTTATTGCTGTTACTTCAAGAACAGTTCCTCTGGGAACATAATAAAGTATGTTCGAATTGAGAGTGCCGCCGGCTCTGAGAGCAAGCTCATCGCTGTTTGACTCATAATTTCCCGTTACATATGCATATTCGGGAGTTGCGAAACCGACGAGATAATTGTCGGCAAATTTTCTTTTTCTCTGCTGAACACTGTCAGGGCAGTTGCCTTCAACAGTCATAACATAGGTGTCGTAGACCTCAGTAACCAGTCCTACATGGCAGATATTATTCTTGCTTCTGTTACCGTCGTAGCTTGTGAAGAAGGCTATATCTCCTACTTTAGGAGTATATGAGCCGCCGTAATACTTTGAAAGATAATATCTTCCGATTGAATTATAGTAATTCTTGAATGATGTGCTGCTTGTTTCGTTGGGAAATACCTTTTCATTTACGCCTGCCTGTCTTGCGCACCAGGATATGAATGCGCCGCACCAGGCACCTGTATAATTGAGAGCATTTCCGTATTTTGTTACTTCCTGACCTTTTTTGTTGTAAGATTCACGATATCCGATTTGCGATTTTGCGATCTCCGCAATTCTTGAACCCGGGTCTGAAACTTCCGTTTCATCGGCACTTGCCGCAATAGTAAAGACTGAAAGGAAAATTGTAAGTGATAAAATAAGACTTACTGCCTTCAGTACAGTTTTATTATGCATTAAAAAACCTCCGAATGGTATGATAAATCCTGATTCTGATTTTTCGCAACATGGCTATTATGCCTTATTTGGTAACAAAAAGCAAGTAAAAGATTACAAAAAGTTACAATTCTTACACAACTTTGTTAACATTTAATAAAAAAAGACGGCGAAATGCCGTCTTTATGTTAATATGCACGATGAAAAAAACTACATTTTTTCAATTTCTTTTAAGAGTTCTGTGAAAAGCTCCTCTTCCTTTACCTTTTTTATTATTATTCCCTTTTTAAATAAAAGGCCCTCTCCGTTACCGCCTGCGATACCGATATCTGCTTCCTTGGCTTCTCCGGGGCCGTTTACTATACAGCCCATAACAGCCACCGTAATATTTTTGTTACAGCCTCTTAAAGCCTCTTCAACCTTTTCGGCAAGACCTATAAGATCTATCTTTGTTCTTCCGCAGGTAGGGCAGGAAACAAGGTTGACTCCGTTTTTTCTGAGTCCGCATGCCTTTAATATGTCGAAGCCTGCATAGACCTCCTTTACGGGCGGAGCGGTAAGAGATACTCTTATTGTATCTCCGATGCCGTCAAGAAGAAGAGAGCCTATTCCCATTGAGGATTTGATAAGTCCCATTCTTTCCGTTCCCGCCTCTGTAACGCCTATATGAAGGGGATAGTCGGCTTTTTGTGCCATAAGGCGATATGCCTTGACCGTGGTGCTGACATCCGAGGACTTTATTGAAATAACGATATCGTCAAAATCAAATTTCTGAAGAAGTCCTACATGGTATAGGGCACTTTCAACAAGAGCCTCAGGACAGGGTGAACCGTATTTTGCAAGGATCTCCTTTTCAACTGAGCCTGAATTGACACCTATTCTTATGGGAACTCCTCTTCTTTTACATTCATCCGCGACAGCCCTGACTCTTTCGTCGGAGCCGATGTTTCCGGGATTTATCCGTATCTTGTCTACGCCTGCATTCAGTGCTTCAAGTGCCATTTTATAATCAAAATGAATATCGGCAACTATCGGTACGGATACATTTTCCTTAAGTGCAGCAACGGTTCTGACTGCTGCCATATCGGGAACTGTTGCTCTGATTATTTCACAGCCTGCTGCCTGCAGCTGCTTTGCCTGCTCTATTGAGCCTTCTGTATCGTCCGCACGGGTATTGAGCATTGACTGAACTCTTACAGGCTCGCCGCCGCCTAAATAAAAATCTGCTATTTTAACCTTTTTTTTGCTTGCCATTATTTTCTCATCCTTTGATAAGATTTGAAATATCGTTAAATGTTATAAGTGCCATAAGACCGAGAAGCAGCACGAGACCTGCCGCGTGAACGATGGCCTCAAATTTCTTCGGCACGGGTTTTCTGAAAATACACTCAATAAAGATAAAGAAAAGTCTGCCGCCGTCAAGTGCGGGAAGGGGGAGGAGATTTACAATACCTATATTTACGGTGATGAACGCCAGCATAAATATTATCATCGAATAATCTGCAGAGGATACCGCATCGCTTGCAGTATTGGCTACTATTCCGATAGTGCCTACAGGACCTGACAGCTCATCCATTCCGTAATTACCTCTGAGCATATCGATAAGGCTGAGCCATATCATTTTTGTCATTGACATGGTTTCTCTGACTGCACCGGGAAGAATATTCAGCACTGTTACCTTTTCACTGCCGACTATAAATGAGCAGTAGCCCTGCTCCATATCATATGAGACATCCATCTGATCAAAGGTGAGCTTTTCACCGTTTCTCCTGAGTACGATGTCGTATTTGCCGTCATTATTTCTGTAAAGACAGTAATAGAGGTCTCTTGCGGAATGGACCCTTGTTCCGTCTATGCTTACGATCTTATCACCGGGCATAACGCCTGATTCTTGCGTATACATTCCCTCTGTTACGTCGCTTACGACGGTATTAGGCACGGCACCGCTCATAGTCAGCATAACTGCAATAAGCACAAGTCCTAAAATGATATTAAGTGTTGCACCTGCGGCGATTACGATAAATCTTTTCCATGCCTTCTGATTACCGAAGGCACGGGGATCGTCGGATACCTCGTCTTCTCCCTCAAGAGAAACAAAGCCGCCTATAGGAAGAAGCCTCAGGGCATAAAGTGTCTCACCCTTTTGCTTTTTGAAGAAGGCAGGCCCCATACCTATGGAGAATTCGTTTACCTTGATCTTAAAAAGCTTTGCAGTGCTGAAATGACCGAATTCGTGAAGAGCAATAATGATTCCGAAGAAGAGAATTGCGAATAATATCGGCCATACCTTCCCCCATACGGAGGCGGCGGAGACGGAAAGTAAAAAGTTTTGCAAAAAGATCACCCTTTAATTAAATATATCGGATCAGACTGCGGCAAGCACTGCCTGTCTTGCAGCCTTATCTGTTTCATAAACATCCTCAAGAGTAAAATCAGGCTTATCCGGAGTAACGGAAAAAGCAGTGCGGATAAGTCTTCCAAGATCAAGGAAGCCGATTTTTCCCTCTCTGAAAAGGCGGTTTGCCTCTTCATTTGCACTGTTTACTGCGGCAGGATAAAGACCGCCTTTGATAATTGCTTCACGGCAGATGCCGAGACAGTCAAATACCTCATAGTCGGGCTCGAAGAAGGTAAGCCTTCCTATTTCCGAAAGCTTGAGCTCACCTACGGGTGAGGGATATCTCTCGGGATAAGTAAGTGCATACTGTATGGGAATTCTCATGTCGGGAAGTCCCAGCTGTGCTATTACGGAATTGTCATCGTATTCAATAAGAGAATGGATTATGCTCTCTCTGTGAACGAGGACATCGATATTTTCGGGAGCAACGCCGAAAAGAAAATGTGCTTCTATCAGCTCAAGCCCCTTGTTGAACATAGATGCGGAATCTATCGTGATCTTAGCACCCATATCCCAATTGGGGTGCTTGAGGGCATCGGCAGCGGTGACATTTTTAAGCTCTTCTCTTGTCCTTCCGAAGAAGGGACCGCCCGATGCGGTAAGAATTATTTTTTTAAGCGCCTTATTTGAGGGCTTTCCCTGAAGACACTGGAAAATTGCGGAATGCTCACTGTCAACGGGAAGGATCACTTTTCCTGTTTTTTTGGCGGCATCAAGCACAAGATGTCCGCCTGCAACGAGAGCCTCCTTGTTTGCAAGTGCAAGTGTTTTTCCGCTTTCAAGGACAGCCAGAGCAGGGGAGAGGCCTGCAAGACCTACTATCGAGTCAATAACCGTATCTGCATCTGTCTTTTCTGCACAGTAGGTTACACCCTCAATGCCCGAATAGACCTTTGTGGAGGTGTCCTTTACTCTCAGACGCAGCTCTGCCGCCGCCGCAACATCGGATAATGCGGCACACTCAGGCTTGAATTTTCTTATCTGCTCTTCCAGCTTCCTGAAATCCCTGTTTGCGGTAAGTGCCTTGACCTCATAGCCTGATTTTTCCGCTACATCAAGAGACTGAACGCCTATTGAACCGGTAGAGCCCAGAACGGCAATAGATTTTTTCATATTGCTACCCTCTTTATTATGGTTATGTTAAATAAAATTATGTTATTTTATCCATTACTCACATTAGTGCTTCTTTGTCAGAATGCATTTACTGCGGATATTATTGCATAAAGTGCGGGGAATACAAAGCAGGAGCTGTCAAAACGGTCCATAACGCCGCCGTGTCCGGGAAGGAGATTTCCGAAATCCTTGATGCCGTGATGTCTTTTTATTGTAGATGCGGCAAGGTCGCCGAAGATACTGATAACGGAAAGACATACGGAGGAGATCATAACAAGGGGAAGAGAGACAGCCTCTGAAAGAGCAAATCTGTACCTGAAAATGAAGAAAAGAATTATATTTATGATCAATGTGCCTATGACGCCGCCTATTGCACCCTCAACGGTTTTCTTCGGAGAAATAACGGGAGCAAGCTTGTGCTTACCGAAGAATCTTCCTGCAAAATATGCAAAGGTATCGGAAAGCCAGCAGCAGAAGAATGCAAAAAGGATAAAGAAAATACCGTCACTCTTTTTATATGCCTCGGGAAATGCTTTATATACATCCCTGAAAAGAATTACCGAGGAAAGTGCCGAGGGGATAAAGGCACTTGCAAAAAGTGAGCAGGTGATCTGTTCAAATTTGAGATTTTTGAAGTCAAGCACCATTATTATAAGATAAAGCATTACAATAAATGCAATTACGGGGAATACGGGAATATTCAGCTTTTCCTTGTATTCGAACCATAAGGGAACAAGCAGAGAAATAAGGATGCTGAGAACCTTTATTACGGGATTTTTAATTTCAAATACTTTTACCATTTCATATACACCTATAGCACCGACAACAGCCAGCACAACGGAGAATACCGGTGTATACATTGAGAACAGCCAGCCTATAACTGCAGCTGTTCCGACAAGACCTGTGATAATTCGACTTTTCATAATTTTTTCCTATCTGTTTTTATTGAAAATAAAGCGGATGCGTGCACATCCGCCGTAATTTATACTCCGCCGAAGCGTCTGTTTCTTTTTTCGTATGCTCTGAGGGCTTCATCCAAATCTCTTTCGGTAAAATCAGGCCATAAAACATCGGAATACCAGAATTCCGCATATGCCGACTGCCATAAAAGGAAGTTGGAAAGACGCTGTTCACCGCTGGGCCTTATAACAAGATCAACGGGAGGCTGCTCTGCAGTATAAAGTCCCTGCTGTATCATATCAGAGGTTATTTCATCAGGCTTTATTTTTCCTGAAAGAACATCTCTTGCGATATTTTTTACGCTGTGAAGGATTTCCTGCTGACCGCCGTAGTTTATTGCAAGATTAAGGTTGACCTTATCCATATCCTTTGTTGCATTCTCAAGATATTCCATAGCGGCACGAAGCTCGGGTGTAAGAGCATCCTTATCACCTAAGAAGCGAAGACGTATTCCTTTTTCGATATTCTCCTGAAGTCTGTCCTCAGCTTCCTTCAGATAATCTCCGAAGAGCTTCATAATAGCATTTACCTCGTCCTCGGGACGGGCCCAGTTTTCGGTTGAAAAGGCATAAAAGGATATATGGCGGATACCCAGATCTCCTGCGTATTCACCGATCCTTCGGAATGTTTTTGCACCTTCGATGTGCCCCATTTTTCTCGGAAGACCGCGGCTTTTTGCCCATCTTCCGTTGCCGTCCATTATAATACCGATATGGGCGGGCAGAACAGAAAAATTGTTATCAGCCATGATCAGATTTCCATTACCTCTGCTTCTTTAGCGGCTGCAACTGCATCGACCTGCTTGATGAAATCGTCAGTGATCTTCTGTACTTCGCCTTCGCCGTACTTAAGATCATCCTCTGTGATCTCTGAGTTCTTTTTCATAGCCTTAAGCTTTTCAAGAGCTTCTCTTCTGATATTTCTCACTGCAACCTTTGAATTTTCTGCAGTTGCCTTGATATCCTTTACAAGGCTCTTTCTTCTTTCCTCTGTAAGAGGGGGGAAGGTAAGACGGATAACAGTACCGTCATTCTGAGGATTGATGCCGATATCAGAGGTCTGGATAGCTTTTTCGATAAGCTTGAGAGCGGACTTGTCCCAGGGCTGAATAACAAGAATTCTTGCTTCTGCAACAGATACTGCTGCCATCTGATTTACGGGAGTGGGAACGCCCCAATAATCTACTCTTATGGAATCGAGCACTGCAGGGTTAGCTCTTCCTGCACGGATAGAGTTATACTCTGAATTGAGTGCGGAAATGGTCTTGTTCATTTTTTCTTTTGCAAAATCAAATACTGTTTTCATTGGATTATCCTCCGTTTAATTTATTGTGTCAGTGAAAGCTCACTTATTTTACTATTGTACCGATATTTTCGCCGAGAACTGCTCTTTTTATATTTTCCGGATCCTCAAGATTGAAAACAAGAACGGGCAGACGGGAATTTCCTGCAAGAGCTGCAGCCGTGTTATCCATAACACCGAGATGCTTTTCAAGTATCTCGTCGTATGTAAGGGAATCGTATTTTACCGCATCGGCAAATTTATTGGGATCTTTATCGTAAACACCGTCAACATTGGTTGCCTTGAAGAAGATGTCACATTCTGTCTCGATGGCTCTGAGAGCTGCTCCCGAGTCTGTGCTGAAAAGGGGGCTGCCCGTGCCGCAACCGAAAATAACGACACTGCCTTTTTCCATATATCTTACAGCTTCATCCTTGTTGAAGGGAAGAGCCATTCTCTGAATATCAAGTGCTGTCATAACAACGGCATCATTGCCCGCCTGGATAAGTCCTTCCTGAAGAGCAAGGGAATTGATGACTGTTGCAAGCATTCCCATATGATCGGCTCTTGTACGGTCCATACTGCCGCTTGATCTTCCTCTCCAGAAGTTACCTCCGCCCACGACGATTCCTATCTGAACGCCGAGATCAGAGACCTCCTTTATAATACCGCAGACCTTGTTTACAACATCAAAGTTGATGCCGTGTCCTGCTTCACCTGCAAGGACCTCACCGCTTAATTTCAGAAGTATTCTCTTATAAACAGGTTTCATAAAATCCTCCTAATTTTTCTCACATTATATTCTAACCGAAAAAAAACAATATGTAAAGAAAAAAATACAAACTTGACTATTTTTTTCTTTATGCTATAATTTTTACAGTAACAATAGGAGGTAAAACTATGTTTACTAAAGAAGAGATCAAGTCTATTCTTGATAATTTTGCGATAGCAGGTACATTTTCAGGCTTCTATCCTATTGATGACGGTCATATAAATGATACTTTTACTGTCGTTTATAATATCGGCAGGAAGGAGATGCGTCATCTTCTTCAGAGGATAAATACCACGGTATTCAAAAATCCCGATGAGCTTATGGCAAATGTTGACTGTGTCACGGCGTTTCTCAGAGATAAGATAATTGCAGTGGGAGGAGATCCCGAAAGAGAAGCCTTGTACTGCAAGCCCACAAGAACAGGTAAAAAGTATTATACCGACAGCGAGGGCAGAGTATGGCGTCTTTACAATTTTATTGATAACAGTTATTCCAATAATTCAATCGAGTCACCCGAAGTATTTTTCAATGCCGGAAAAGCCTTCGGTGATTTTCAGAGGCTTCTTGCAGATTTCCCCATTGATAAGCTATATGAGACCATTCCCGATTTCCATAACACGGGAAAACGCTACAGAAATCTTATAAATTCCGTAGCAGCCGATCCTAAGGGCAGAGTGAAATATGTTCAGGAGGAGCTTAATTTCTGTTATGCCCGCCGTAACGAGACATATGTACTTACGGGAAAAACACTTATAGGCGACCTTCCTCTGAGAGTTACTCATAATGATACAAAGCTCAATAATATTCTTTTCGATAAGACGACCGATGAGCCTATATGTATCGTTGACCTTGATACGGTTATGCCGGGACTCAGTCTCTACGATTTCGGTGATGCTATCCGTTTCGGAGCAAACACGACCACAGAGGATGATAAGGATATTAAAAATGTTTCTCTTGATCTCGGTCTTTATGAGCAGTATGTAAGAGGTTTTCTTACCTCTGCAGGCGAGAGCCTTGTTACAGAGGAGGTAAGACTTCTGCCCTTTGCTTCAAAGATGATGACATTTGAGTGCGGTATGCGTTTTCTTACCGACTATATTGACGGAGATGTATATTTCAAGACACATTATCCCGATCATAATCTTGTCCGCTGTCACACTCAGTTTGCTCTTGTTGCAGATATGGAAGCTAAATACGATGAGATGATGAAGATAACTGAAAATGCCTATAAGGAAATATGCGGCAGTGAGCTTTGAAATTTTTCGGACAGATGTTGCGATAATTGTTCATTAATAAAAGTTTAACAAAAACAGAGAAATCTTTGGTGATAGTGTTTATACCAAAGGTTTCTTTTTTGTTAGTATACACAATTGTGATCGGATGCTATATATGATAAAATTATTATATATATAACACTTTTGTATATATAATTTTCTATGAAAAGGAGAGTTAAAAAAATATGACAAAAGCTAAGATTTATTCAAAAAAAGTCTTAAGCATATTTATAGCAATATTAATGTGCTTAACGGTCATTCCTCTTGTCAGTGAAACTGCCCCTGAGGCTGATGCCGCAACGGCAGGCAAGTATGACATTAAGGTCGAGCTTACCGTTACCAACGGTGCTGACGGATGGGATAAAAACAATCATTACGTGTACCATAAGGCAAACAACGGTACGGGCACACAGTCCTCACAGTCTGTGAGTCTTTCTACCGGAAATATGGATGAGGAAAAAACTCATACATTTACCTATACGGGTACAGGCTTTCCCACATCATATTCCTTTGAGTACAGCTTCGGCGGCGGTCTTACCTGGCGTAAGCTTGAGTTTAATCTTAAGGTATATGCATCAAAAACCGGTGCGAATTCATGGAAAGAGGTCATGAGCGGTTCATTCAGCGATGAGTCAAGTGCATTCAGTGCGGCTAAGGGCACATGGACGGTCAATGCCTCCACAAATATTGCAGCTCCTGCATCTATATCCTGGACCAACACCGCTAAAAGCGTAACTGTTCCGCAGACCGGCACTGCAACTGTTGCAACTACAGCTGCGACTGTATATGATCAGTACGGTGTTGAATGGTATCAGGAGCCTTATTATGCATTAGGAACAAGTGATACTCCCACATCTACAAACGCAACCATTTCAGGTATTACAAGAACAACATCTATGTCAAATACCTGTACGGTAAGTGTTACAAATGCTGCAAAGACATGGGTAGATAACGGCGGCGGCACTTCAAGAGATGTTTATGTTACAGCTTACATCAACAGTGTTAAGACATCTACTACAACAAAGGTAACTGTAAATCAGGTAAAATATAATGTCAAGTTCTATAACGGAGACACCTTGTTGAACACCGTTACTTCAAATCAGGAGTTTTACTATAATAATCGTCCTACTTATAACGGTGAAGTATCAAAGGATGCTGATGCACAGTATACATATACATTTGATGGCTGGACCGTAAACAAAGACGGCAGCGGAACGGTATATACTGCTCTGACCATCCCTGTCGCAACTGCTAATACTTCATATTATGCTCATTATTCAACAGTTACCAATCAGTATAAGGTCACTTTTGAAAATTACGACGGAACTGTTCTTCAGTCCGGTAAGCTGAATTACGGTACGCTTCCCGTTTATGAGGGTGGAACTCCCAAAAAGCCCAATACTCCCGAATATACATATACATTTGCAGGATGGAGCCCTGAGGTCTCTGAGGTCGAAAAGGAGATCGTTTATACAGCACAGTTTACAGAGACAAAAAATAAATACACTGTAGAATTCTGTAACGATAACGGAGATACTCTTGATGTGCAGACATTGGAATACGGTGCAACTCCCGTTTATCATGGTGCAACGCCTACTAAGGCCAGTGATGCACAGTATACATATGTTTTTGCAGGCTGGTCACCTGAGATCGAGCCTGTTACCACTCAGGCAATATATACAGCAACCTATGAAGCTAAGCTTAATTCATATGAGGTTGTATTCAAGAATGAAGACGGCACTGTTCTTCAGTCATCAAGCTACGATTACGGCACAACACCTTCCTGCGGTATCACTCCCGTGAAGGCATCGGATGCTCAGTATGATTATACTTTTGCCGGCTGGAGTCCTGCTATCACAACGGTAACGGGAAATCAGGAATATACTGCATTATTTACACCCGTTCAGAAGGAATACACTGTTTATTATAAAAACTATGACGGCTCCGCACTTACAGAGGAGAACGTTTCATACGGAGAAGCTGCTCAGATGGCAGATGCCCTTACTCCCTCAAAACCTTCCTCTGACGGAAAGACATATGTTTTTGCAGGCTGGAGTGCAGATCTTTCATCTGTTACCAAGAACACATATGCTGTTGCTCAGTATGCTGTAGAAGGTGCAGAAAACTATTGGGTGACTTTTGTTGATACCGACGGCAGTGTTCTTTATAAGACTATAGTTGAAGAAGGTGGAACAGCTGTTTACGGAGCTGCTGCTCCCGTAAAGGAAGGTTATGAATTTGTCGGCTGGGATAAATCACTTGAAAATGTAACAGCCGATATGACTGTAACAGCTCTTTATTCCAAGGACGGAGAGCAGTATGTTGTTACCTTCGTTGACTGGGATGACACCTTTATAAAGTCCGCGATTGTAAATCACGGTGAAGCAGCCGTTGCTCCCGATGATCCCGAAAGAGAAGGCGATGAGAATACAGTATATAAATTCTCAGGTTGGGATAAGGATATCAGCAATGTTACAGAGAATCTTGTTGTTAAGGCAACATATTCTGTTCATACTCATGAATATAACACCTTTGTTGAAAATGTAGTTCCTGCAAGCTGTACTGAAAACTCAATTGATAAGTTCTCCTGCAGCTGCGGTCTTACAAAGAATATTGAAGCAGAAGACTCCAAGGATATGAGTAACCATACGGGTACACTTACCCTAACCGGTAACAAAAAAGAAACCTGCACAGAAAACGGTTATTCCGGCGATATGGTATGTGATGCTTGTAATAATGTCGCAATAAAGGGTGAAGTAATTACTGCTCCCGGTCATAATGCAGGGGAGATAGTTGTAGAGAATGTAAAAGACGGTTCCTGCACAGTTCCCGGTACTTATGAAGAGGTTAGCTACTGTACGGTATGTAATGAAGAAGTCAGTCGAGAGAGTAAAACAGGTGCTCTTCTTCCTCATACATCAGGTGAAACAGTTATCGAAAATAATGTTGAAGCAGACTGTGAAAATGCAGGCTCTTATGACGAAGTAGTTTATTGCTCAGTATGTAATGAAGAGCTTTCAAGAAAAACAACAACAGTTGACGCACTCGGACACGAGGAAGCAGAGGCTGTAATTGAAAACAAAGTCGAAGCAGACTGTGAAAATGACGGCTCATATGAGACAGTAGTTTACTGTTCAGTATGTAACAAGGAGCTTTCAAGAGTAAAGACAACAGTTGACGCACTCGGACACGAGGAAGCTGATGCAGTTGTTGAAAACGAAGTTGAAGCAGACTGTGAGAATGCAGGTTCATATGATGAAGTTGTTTATTGTACAGTTTGTGATAAGGAACTTTCAAGAGTAACAAAAGAAGTTCCCAAGCTCGGCCATAAGGAAGCTGAAGCTGTAACCGAAAACGAAGTAGCAGCAGACTGTGAGAATGCAGGCTCTTATGATGAGGTTGTTTATTGTACAGTTTGTGATAAGGAACTTTCAAGAGTAACAAAAGAAGTTCCCAAGCTCGGCCATAAGGAAGCAACAGCTGTAACAGAAAACGAAGTAGCAGC
>JAFSGH010000009.1 GCA_017440965.1 Clostridia bacterium
TGACATAGAAAAAACCTCCCTTAAAATCAGTGGTGAAGACACCTCTAATTTCAAAGGCCTTTTTGTTAACGAAAGTTAACAAAAAGGCGCACATTTTATTCTGTATGTCAAGTGTTTTTTTGAAAAAAGTTACAAAAAAAACCGAACCTCACAACATTGTGAAACTCGGTTTTCCTTAACTTAATGACATTGAGATTGGGGGTAGGGGGTTGACAAATCGTAAGATTTTTTCTTATTTTTGTATGTCTGCTTCATTGCAAAGCTTTTCAATCATATCATCATATTTCTTTGCGATTGCTGCTTTTCGTGCGGCGCTATAATTTTCCTCTTGCGTACCGAAGTTTTCAAGACAAGCATTGATTTCTTCTCCCGTCGGAGCAAGCTCCTTTTCACCGAGAATGTTTTTAAGCTCCATAACTCCCGTATCAATATAGTAAGTGTAAAAGGTATCCATATCAATAGTTTTTAACCCTATCGCACCGCTTTTATCCTGACTGTTAAAATTCTCTGCCCTTTGGCGTAAACCAATGAATGAAATGTCATCATAAATTCCGTTTTCTCTGCAAAGAACAAGCTGAATCTTAGCTTTTACACATTCACTAAAGGCTCTGTCTTCAAGATCTTTTTCTGGAGTTATTCCGTTAAATTCCGTCCGCCAGAAATCCTCATCAACCTTGGCATCAAAATCAGAGATATAATAATTTATAATATCTGCCCTTTTGCGGTCTTTGAAATATTCAAACTCCTCCTGTGTTATCATTTCACCGTTGACAACAGCTACCGTTGTGACTACCTCGTCCCCGACACACGAACACAATAGAAATAAAAAAATTGAAAATAAAATCAAAATGGTGCGGACTGTTTTCATAGGCTCACCTCCTGCCGAAATTATATATCACAGTTCCGACAATTGTCAACAACGATGATTGAAGCAAAAATCTCATTTTATTAAAATATACATTGTGAGCATTGGTGCAAATATCAATGAATCAAATTACGGACAAAGACCTGCTGATTTTATTTCTAAAATGCATATTGCACTGAAAGAAACTGCTGAAACAGAGAATTGGATAAGGCTTCTTTATATGTCAGAATATTTAGATGAGAAAATGCATAACTCGTTGATTTTTTTCTTTGTGTACCATTCATGTCATTATAATTAACCGTCCGTGTCTGTTTTGGTTGACATTCATTATTTTGTTTATTATATTATAATTTGGTATAATAAACCAAAACTACAGGAGGAATTATTATGAAAAGCTTTCTGAAGAAGTTTACCGCAATCGTTCTGACGGCACTGATGTTAGTTTCATCCGTTCCCGTTATGCAGCTTGCGGGTATTCAGACCGATTCAACTGAAAGTCTTGTTCCCAATGCAAATGCTGCATATAACGGACTTTCAAGCTACAGTGCGACGGCTGCGGTTGAATGGGCAAAGGCGCACTGGAATGAGGTAGACTCCGTTTTATGGGGTACTAACTATTGGGATAACGGCGGAGACTGTGCAAACTTCGTTTCCCAGTGTATCTATATGGGCGGTCTTGATCAGACGCCTTCATGGAACCATGCAGGTTATCTTGCTCATTTCTCAGGTAACAGCAGCGGCTCCTTTATCAGAGCACAGGGACTTCACGATTATGTTGTAAGTCTCGGCGCAACATCAATAAATAACCCTTCTGCTTCACAGATAAGCGTCGGTGACCTTATGTTCTACAGTGAAGTAGGCTATTCAAGAATGACACACAGTGCAATCGTTGTTGACATTGTAGACGGTGTTCCGATCATTGCAGCTCACTCGGTAAGAGAAAACGGTGTGCCTAAAAAGTATGTAACAACAAAAGATACAGACTGGCATCTCGGCTTTCTTCCCTCAAGAACCTATCTTGTAAAGATGTACGGCGATCTTTGCTCTGCAGAGAATCCCAGAAGCTTTGATGTTTATACTGCAGCAGGCGGAGATCTCAGACTTTATAACGGTACATCCTCCTCAAGCGGTTACAACACAAAGTTCCTTTCAGGTGAATATGTACATGTATACAGCACCGTATATGCAAACGGCTATACCTGGGGTTATGCATATCGCTACGGCTATTGGGGCTGGATAAAGCTTAATTCTCTTAATTACCAGCGTCATGTTGACTCCTATGTGCCCTCACATATCTTCGGTGAATGGCAGCTTGCAAAGGCTGCGACCTGCGTTTCCTCGGGACTTGAAGAGCGTATCTGCTCCCGTTGCGGTTACACAGAGACCAGAGGAACATCTGGCGAGCATGTCGTGACAAAGCACGCAACCTGTCTTGAAGGCGGCTTCTGTGATCTTTGTGCTGCTCAGGTCGAGGCTCCTCTCGGTCACAGTGCAGGAAGCTGGGTAACAACAAAGGAGCCCACCTGCCTTGAAGAAGGTGCACAGCAGAAATCCTGTACAAGATGCGATGCCGTGGTTGAAACAGGCGTTATTTCCGCTCTCGGACATAATTATACCCATGTAAGCACGGCTCCCTCCTGCACCGAAAACGGAACAGCTATTTACAAGTGCACACGCTGTTCTCATCAGAAGCTTAATTACATAAGCGATTCAAATACATGGACCGACTGGACAACAGAGGTCCGCACAGATATTCCTTCCGATAAAGTACAGACAAAAACTCAGTACAGATACAGAGATCAGTCATTTGATTCAGGCTCAGCACCTACCGTTGACGGTTGGACTACATATTCCACAACGGAAAATGTAAGCGACTGGACTTCCTGGAGTAATTCACCCGAATCCTCAAGCGTTTTGAATTCATATGCAAAATATGATTCAGAAACAAGATATATCGATCCTACATATAAGACAGTATATGTATATTTCCATTACTGTAACAGTGCAGGAACATATTATGCAAACTGTGTTTATGACAACTGTGTAAATTACCACGAAACAACCTTTGACAGTCAATTGACTGAAAAAGTGGCAAATACCTACGGATCAGGCTATTATTATAAGTCCTCAACGGCATGTCCTCACGGTTGTACAAAGTGGTATATCGGCACGGATTATACAGGAGCTAATTCAACAAGAGTTGTTGAGGCTACTCCCGGATATACACAGTACAGATACAGATACTATACATATACATATCATTATTACCGTTGGAGCGATTGGTCTGCATGGTCAGATTCTTATATCTCCGGCTCACAGACAAGAGATGTCGAAACAAGAACTCTTTATAAGTACGATCTTGCTGCATACGGTCACGATTTCTCTGTTTCCGATACTGCAACAAAGGTGGCTCCCACCTGTACAGAGCCCGGCTATGAAGGAAAGATCTGTTCACGCTGCGGTGTTGCATCTCCCGAAACTACTGTTCTTTCTCCTTTAGGGCATAATATGGGTGAATGGTATTATGTGGGAATGAATCCCGATGCACCCAATTGGAGAGTTGAAAGACGCGATTGCCAGAGAACAGGCTGCGGCTATTATGAGCTCTGGAGCCATAATATTTTCTATGATTATGATACAACTGTTGCACCTACCTGTACAGAAGAGGGTTATGAGCGTTTTGTAAGTACAAGCGGTGATGTTCTGAGATTTTATATCAAAGAGCCTCTCGGTCACGAAAGCGACAATGAATGGATCATGACAAAGGCTCCCACCTGTGAGGAAGCAGGTGTGCTTGAGAGCAAGTGCGTAAGACACGATGACGGAGCTACCTGTGATAAGGTATTTACCGATGATATCGCTCCCCTCGGTCACACAGAGGAAATTATCCCCGCAATTGAAGCAACATGTACCGATATCGGTTATACTGAAGGCGTAAAATGCTCAGTATGTCAGAAGGTTCTCACTTCTCCCGAAGAAATCGAAGCTCTCGGTCATCTTCGCACGGATAAAAACGGTAACGAGCCCTGGGTGATCATCAGTGAGCCCTCCTGCGGTGTAAACGGCGTTAAGCGTCTTTATTGCCAGAGAGAAACCTGCGAAGCTGATGAAAACGGCAATGCAGTTTTGTGTAATGCTCTTATAGAGGAGATCATTACTCCCGCCCTTTCTCCCGAGTGGTATGTTTCCGAAAGAATAGAGCCTTCATGTATCGAAACAGGTCTTGTAACATTCAGCTGTAAGACCTGCGAGAAGGAAGGAAAGGTACATACCTTCTCAGATATTCTTGAGAAAACAGATCATACCTGGCCCGAGTGGACAGATACTGTAGTTGCAAGTGAGGATATCTGTGTTATCACTCACCGTGAATGTCAGGTCTGCGGTGAATCGGAAGAATATACAAAGTTCAACAGCCACGACTTCGAGGTCATTACTCTTGAGGGCGAATGTGTTGACGGAGAAAAGCATATCTGTAAAAACTGCGGATATGAAAAGAATATTTCTGATGCCCTTTCCCACGAAATGGGCGACTGGTATGTAGTTACTCCCGCATCCTGTACAGAAGAGGGTACAGAGCAGAGAGACTGTGCTAAGGGAGATTACAGCGAGCAGAGAGTAATTCCCGCTCACGGACACGATTGGGAGGAAACAGAAAATACATCTGCTACCTGTACTGAATGGGGACACATAGTATATGTCTGCAAGAATGACAGCACTCATACATATGAGCTTCAGACTGATATGCCCACAGGTCATAATTTCTCTGAAAAAATAGCAGATGACAGCCATCTTAAGACTCCTGCAAATTGCACAGAGTCTGCAAGATACTATTATGACTGTACTGTCTGCGATGCAATAGGTAACGAATCATATTTCAGCGGTGATCCTCTCGGTCACGATATGGGAAAATTCGAATCAAATGACGATGCAACCCATACAAAGGAATGTCAGAGAGATAACGGCTGTACATATTCCGAAACAGAAGACTGTAAGTTCGGTGACTGGTATACGGTAACAGAGCCTACCTGTACAGCAGAAGGCGAGCAGGAGAGAGCTTGTACCGAATGCGGATATAAGGAAACAGCACCTCTTACAGTTGTAGCACACACAGAGGGTGAAAAGGTTAAGGAAAGCATTACCGGGCCCACCTGCACAGAGGACGGAAAATATGACGAGGTCGTTTACTGTACAGAATGCGGTAAAGAGCTTTCAAGAAAAGAAGTTTCAATTCCCGCAACAGATCACGACTGGGGCGAATGGGAGACAGCAATTCCCGCAAAGTGCGAGGAGGAAGGTCTTGAAAGAAGAGTCTGCAAGAACGATCCTTCCCATATTGAGGAAAATACACTTCCCGCAACAGATCATGCTTGGAAATTATCCGAATCTGTTGATCCTACCTGTACAGAATGGGGATATGACATCTATGTGTGCGAAAATGACAGCTCACATACATACAGTGAAAAGACAAAAGAGCCGATAGCTCACAATTTCAATGAGATGCTTCCTGATGAAGCACATCTTAAGACTCCCGCAAGCTGTACTGTTCCCGCTGAGTATTATTTTGATTGTACCGATTGCGACGCAATAGGAAATGAATCATATTTCAGCGGTGATCCTCTCGGTCACGATATGGGTAAATTCGAATCAAATGACGATGCAACCCATACAAAGGTATGTCAGAGAGATAACGGCTGTACATATTCCGAAACAGAAGACTGTAAGTTCGGTGACTGGTATACGGTAACAGAGCCTACCTGCACAGCTGAAGGCGAGCAGGAGAGAGCTTGTACCGAATGCGAATATAAGGAAAAAGCACCTCTTACAGTTGTAGCGCACACAGAGGGTGAAAAGGTTAAGGAAAACATTACCGAGCCCACCTGTACAGAGGACGGAAAATATGATGAGGTCGTTTACTGCACAGAGTGCGATAAAGAGCTTTCAAGAAAAGAAGTTTCAATTCCCGCAACAGACCACGATTGGGGCGAATGGACTACAGTTATTCCCGCAGGCTGTGAAGAGGAGGGACTCGAAAGAAGAGTTTGTAAGAACGACGCTTCTCATACAGAGGAAAATGCACTTCCCGCAACAGACCACAACTGGGGCGAATGGACTACAGTTACTCCCGCAGGCTGTGAAGAGGAAGGACTCGAAAGAAGAGTTTGTAAGAACGATGCTTCTCATACAGAGGAAAATGTACTTCCCGCAACAGACCATGATTGGGATGAAGGTACCGTAACAACTGAGCCCACCTGTAACGAAAAGGGCGAAAAGACCTATATCTGTAATAATAACAGCGAGCATACTTATAAAGAGGAAATCGCTGTAAATAAGGATAATCACATCAGTGAGACTTATATAAAGGAAGATAAGGCTCCCACCTGTGAGGAAGCAGGCTACACAGGAAATACCTACTGTGCAGGCTGTGACGAAAAGCTTTCAGAGGGCACAGAAATTTCTGCTCACGGTCACGATTACAAGCTTATTACCGAAAAGAGTAAGGCACCCGATTACGGTGTAAGCGGTTATGATTATTATGAATGCTCTTATGATGCATCTCATAATTACAAAGAGGAGATCGCTGCTCTTGTTAAGAATGAATACACCGCAACATTTATTGTAACAGCTCCCTTCTTTGCTGAGGATAAGGTTGTCGGCAAGGTAGTATTCCAGCAGGGTGACAGATACATAAACGAGCCTGCTGTAGAAAAGTATGATAACTATATTTTCTCCTGGGACGAATATGAGCTTAAGGATGAAGATATTGTAATCTACGGAAGATATACCGAGATCGAGGTTGATGAGGTAAGTCCTATAGTTCCCTCAAAGACTGCAACCGCAAAGGACGGTATCGTTACGATTACTCTCGGTGCAACTGCCGAAACAAGAAAGGTTCAGATACTTGCCGAGGATACAAGAGATGTTGATGTCATTCTTGTGCTTGACCAGTCGGGAAGTATGGCAGAAACACTTTCAGGCTCAAAGAGCACAAAGCGTGATGCACTTGTTGATTGCGCTAATGAATTTGTAAATAAGATCTACGAAAATGCTGTCAAGACAGGTGCCGATCACAGAGTAGCTGTTGTAGGCTTTGCATATTCGGAATATAACGGCGGTAATTACAAGAATACCGGAATGCTTGCAAGTGCAAACGGCAGAATCATCAATTATAAGAATCTTAAGACAGCGGACTATCAGACTGCACTTCTTCCCATAGCAGACGGCAATAAGATCAACAGCAGTATCACAAACGGCATCAATTCCGTTGTTGCTGAGGGTGCAACAGCTGCACATCTCGGTCTTGAAATGGCAAACAATATCTTTGCCGTAACTCCCAAGGAGGATGACCGCGACAGAATAGTAATATTCATCACAGACGGTACACCCACATCCTGGGGTGAAACTACTTCTCTTGTTGACGAGGTTGCCGCAAAGGCAATAACAGAGGCTGATGAGCTTAAGAATTCTCACGGGGCTACCGTTTACAGTGTAGGTGTGCATTCAGCTTGTGATCCCTCAGCTGAATTCACTTCAGCTTCAAACGGCATTACCACCGACAGAAACGGCAACTTCAAGTCCTATGACTTCAACAGATTCCTTCATGCAGTATCTTCAAACTATCCCGATGCAAAGGAAATGAAGGTATCAGGTCTCGGCGAGGGCTCAAAGCAGAGCGGATACTATTTCGGCGTAACCGATACAGATAAGCTCAGCAATATTTTCTCAAAGATACTTTTAAGCAAGGTATATGAGATAGTGTCCTTTGACAAGGTCACACTTTTCGATACCCTTACTAAGGAATTCACTCTTACTCTTGAGCAGGAAGCTGAAATGAGAGATCATCTCATCAGGGAAAAGGGTGTAAACGATGAGGATATCACCGTTACAAGAAATGCTGACGGAACAACATATATCAGAATCGAAAATGTAAGAACCGAAAAGGTTTATAATGCAGATTCAACAAGCTATTATAAAGCAAGCGTATCCTTCAATGTATCTGCTGACTGGGATTCCTTGGGACTTGGCGGCAATATCGCCACAAATACCGATGACGCAGGAATTGAGATCAACGGCAGTAAGACGGATTCCTTCGAGATTCCCGTTGTTACACTTGAGGAAAACAGAAACCTTGTTGTATTCACAATAGACGGAGTCGTTTACAGAATCGACGAAGTAAATATGGGTGAATTAATAGTAGTTCCCGAAAATGCAGATGTTGTATGGTCAGTTCCCGACGGTGCGGTCGTGGAAAACGAATACACCGTATTTGAGGCAAATGCATCCGATATTACAGAATATACTGTAACATGGAAATCAGAGAATTCCGAGGTCGTTGAGACCTACTTCTGCGGAGATATAATAAGCATCCCCGAGGCAGCAGAAAAGGACGGCTACACCTTCTTGAGATGGTCACCCTCTGTTCCTTCCGCAATGCCTGCTCAGAATATTACATTTACAGCAGTTTATACCTATGATCATACTCACAGCTATACCGTAAGTGCTGTTTACGGTGAATGTCAGGACGGCATCACATCTGTTTACAGCTGCGCCTGCGGTGATTCATATGAAGAAACTGCAGCTGCCACAGAGCACAGCTACAGAGCGGTTTGTGAAAAAACCGATAATGCAACACGCATCGACAGTATCGTATGTGCAAATTGCGGTAAGCATAATTCTCAGAGTCTTACTTATAAGGTAAGCTACAAGGAAAACAGAAGATCCTATGTGCTTGATCTGACTCTTTATGAGAATGAAGTAACAGTTCAGCCTGACGGAACACTTCAGATAAGATTCTATCTCGGTGAAGATATAGATAAGAACTTTACTGTTTACCGTATCAGTGAAGACGGCAGAATGACCACCTACAGTCCCAAAAAGGAAAACGGTTACCTCATTTTTGATGCAGATCATTTCAGTATCTATATTATAGGTGAGATAGATCCCGCAACTAACGAGCCTTATTTCCTTGTTTCTTATAATGAAGCTCTCTGTGCGCTTAACGGTCACAGCTATGATGCTGCAGTAACTGCTCCTACCTGCACAGAAAACGGTTACACAGAATATGTCTGCAGCAGATGTAACGATACTTACCGTGCTGACGAGACTGCAATGCTCGGTCACGATTTCGGCGAATATGCGGTAGTAAGAGAAGCAACCTGCACAAAGACCGGACTTCTTCAGGCAAAATGCTCACGCTGTAGTGCAGTTGACAATAAGGATATTGAGCTTAAGGCTCATACCTATGATGAAGACGGCTTCTGCACAGAATGCGGCAGAGAGATCAACAGATGTCCTCACATCTGCCATAAGGACAATATCTTTGCAAGGATCGTATGGACTATAATTATCACTATCTGTGAATTCTTCCATATCGCTGCAACCTGCTCCTGCGGTGAGGCACACTATTGATAATACTTTAGCATAAGCTATAGTGGCATAATAAAACAAAACAGGGACAGCATCCGAGCGGGTGCTGTCCCTGAGTTTTTATGTGGTCTTCTGATTATTGTTTGCCTGTGATTCTGACTTCTCACATAAATCACGGCGAAGCCGTGTGTATCATCCGCAACTTGTTGCGGTATATCATCAACACGAAGTGTTGTATCTCATCAAGCCGCAGTTATGCAGCCTTCGGCTGATGATATGCGCCTGCGGCGATGATATACACGCTGACGCGTGATGATATGCCAAGCCTGCGGCTTGGATAAAAAAAGAACGAAGTTTTCACGTCGTTCTTTTTTTGTCTATGGACTACAAAAAAGATATTTTCGCTGTTTTTGCGTATGAATTTGAACCCTTGCATAAATCACGGCGAAGCCGTGTATATCGTCAAGACGTAGTCTTGCATATCATCAATTCCGCAGGAATTGTATATCATCATTGCGAAAGCACAATACAGCCTACGGCTGATGATATACACCTTCGGTGATGAGATACACGCGTGCCGCGTGATGATATACCATTGCTTTCGCAATGGATAAAAAATCGACAGGTCGAAACCTGTCGATTTTTGGCGGAGCAGGAGAGACTCGAACTCTCGCACCGGGGTTTAGCCAGCCTACGCCCTTAGCAGGGGCGCCTCGTCACCAACTTGAGTACTGCTCCAAATTGATAATCGGTTTACGATCTATTCAATTAAAATGGCGGAGAGAGTGGGATTCGAACCCACGGTACCCGTAAGAGTACGACGGTTTTCAAGACCGTTCCGTTATGACCACTTCGGTATCTCTCCGTTTAGCATTTGATATAATAGCATAATTACTTCATGTTGTCAAGTGTTTTTTTGCAGGATTGTTTCAGAATGTTCGCTTATTGAACTATTTTGCGATTTTTGTACGATTATTCTGATTAACTTGTATTTTTAATTCTTTTATGATATTATAATATTAACAAACTGTAAACAAAGGTGATTTTTATGTTTAAGAAGGCCGACATTCCGGGTGATAAGCTGTATCCTGTTATTCCCTCTCAGAATGCCATGTATCTTATGTATAAATTCGGTCTGCATAAGCAGCAGGCGCAGATACCGACTTCAATTACGGTAAATGAGAAGCTTGATTTCGGTATACTGCAGAGAGCTTTTCTTATTGAAATAGAAAGAAATGACTGTCTCAGATTGCATTTTATAAAAAAAGACGGTGAGCTGAGACAATACTTTGGCGGTGCTTACAGCAAGACTGTTCCCGTAAAATATTTCTTTTCTGTTGAGGACCAGGAGAGTTTTTTCAGCGCAGATGCACCGAAAACGGTGAAATTTATGAAGGATGAGACCTTCAGAATATATTTTTTCAGAACTGCCCACGAGGGAAGCGGTATATATACAAACTTTTCCCATATGATAACCGATGCAATGGGAATAATGATATTCTATATCGATCTTCTGAATGTATATAATGCACTTCTTAATGATACTCCACTGCCGCCTCCTCTTCATAAATATGAGGAATATATTATAAAAGAGATTGAAAATGCTGAAAACGAAGCAAAGAATGCAAAGCATGAGGCATTTTACAGAGAGTATTTTTCTGAGGGTGGTGCGCCATTTTATGCCGGTGTTCACGGCTCCGGTCTTCTTGAGGAATTCAGAAGAAAGAAAAAGGATCCCGATGCCCGTGTGCCTATGGCTTATAATCCTCTTTTTGATAAATGCGATATGGAGGTTTTATCTGTCAGCAGCGAGGATGTGCGGAAAATATATGATTACTGCGAAAAGGTACAGATAAGTCCTGAGAGCGTTTTTCAGGCAGGCTACAGAACATACTGCTCCGCGATCAATTTCAGAACAGAGGATGTCTGTATGATGGCTGTCTGCAGTAACAGAAAAACATTCAAGGAAAAGAGTATGTCCGGCTGTATGGCTCAGCCTCTGATCCTCAGAAGCATAATCTCTGAGGATGCATCCTTTGATGATGCCGTTCATAAGCTTGCAGATATAAGAACATCCCTGTATCGCCATTCTACATATCCCTACACAAAAGCAAGAGATATGTTCCTTGATATGTTCAGCTTAGGGCCTATTCAGGGGGCAAATAATATGATGTTCTCCTGGATACCGTTGCCTCCCGATGAGTATTTGCCCTTTAAGATAGATTTCAGAACATATAATCTCGAAAGATATTTCACACCTTTATATACTATAATCGTCCCTGATTCAAAAACAGACGGAATAAGAATATATTATATGTACAGAACAAAGCTTTCAACAAGAGAGCAGATAGAAAGACTGCACACACAGTCCCTTAAGATCATTATGCAGGGCATAAAAAATCCCGACAAAAAGATATCCGAGCTGATGGATAATGTTAACTGAAAAACTTGATTTTTTTTCTGAGAATTTGTATAATGTCTGAGGTAAAATAACCGGGAGGTTTGTATTATGGATTTTATTCAGAGTATTGTTTCTTTCTTTATGGCAATCGTTGCCTTTTTTGCTTCGCTTTTCGGAATCGAGACTGATATCGGCAAGGAAAAGGAAATGGTCGATATGTCAAAATTCGAGCTTGTCTGGGAGGATGAGTTTGAGGGTACAGAGCTTGATGCTGAAAAATGGAGCACAACAACTGACAGAACACAGGTAAGAAGAGGCGGCTACTGGAACGGCGATATGCATGAGCTCAGAGACGGCAATCTTGTTATTTTTTCAAAGTATTTTGAAAACGGCTATGAAGAGGGTGATCCTGCAGGCTGGTACACAACTGCAGTAACTACACGCGGTAAATTCGATCAGACCTTCGGCTATTTTGAGACAAGATGTATTCTTCCTGCAGGCTACGGTCAGTGGTCAGCCTTCTGGATGAATAGCACAGTGGCTCCCCCTGACGGTGCAGACGGCTCTTTCGGAGGCGAGCTGGATATATTTGAAGGCCCCTACTACGCATATGATGATCCCGACCGCGTATTCGGTGCAATTCATTGGGGCGGCTACGGCGAAGGACATCAGTCCATTCATGTTACATATCAGGTAGATCCCGTAGATCCGTATCATTCATATAATACCTACGGCTTCGAATGGAATGAGAATGAGTACATTTATTATGTAAACGGTGTAAAGACTGCTGTTGTTACAAAGGACAGAGCAATTCCTTCTCTTGTTGATTGTTACCTTATTCTTTCAACTGAATTTTCAGGTGCTGACGGAGAGGCCTTTAATACTCACGCTATAGGTGATATGGATGACAACGGTAAGGATTACAGAGGCGAATTCATCGTTGACTATGTAAAGGTATATCAGTATAAGGACGCTCAGTAATACATAAGTAAAAAACGCTTGCGGATACCCGTAAGCGTTTTTTTTGTGAGTTAAATATTTCTGACTTCTTCAAAGGCAGCCTTGGTTGCATCAGCGATCTTTCCGACCTTAAGGGAATCTCCGATGTTTATAAAGCTTATTCCTTCGGCTGACAATGCTTTTGCAAGACCGTTTTCAGGCTTGGAGCCTAAAGCAAGCACTACTTTGTCGCAGGGGAGGGATGTGCGTTTTTTTGTCTTTACATTCTCTGTTACAATGTGATCCTTGTTGATCTCAAGTAATTTTTCTCCTGTATATATCACGGCGCCTGCTTTTTTCAGGTGCGGAAGAACATCGTCCTTGTGTTGCATCCAGGTGCCCGGAGCTATTTCGTCTGCCATTTCTATTATTGTTACCTGGCAGCCCTTTTCTGTAAGATAATGCGCTGTTTCAAGTCCCGTAAGACCTGAGCCGATTACTACGACCTTCTTTCCTGAAATGCTTTCCTTATTCTGAAGTATATCCTTAAAGGTGAGGATGTTCTTTTTGTCTCCGTTTCCGGGGAAACGGGGTGTTACGGGAACACTTCCCGTTGCAATTATTACCTTGTAAGGAGACAATGCCTTAAGCTGAGCTATGCTTACCTGAGTGCCGAGCTTTATCTCCACCCCTTTTTCTTTGCAGGCTGCAACCGCATCCTCAATAAACCAATGAGTTTTATCCTTTAAGG
Organism: Clostridia bacterium; assembly: GCA_017440965.1. Lineage (GTDB taxonomy): Bacteria > Bacillota > Clostridia > Oscillospirales > Acutalibacteraceae > RUG806. The sequence goes on from JAFSGH010000009.1 coordinate 13,321, forward strand.
GCGGAGCTGCTGCAAGATTGATCTGACCGCCTGCCTTATCCTCTTTTTCAAAAAGCATTACTCTGAAGCCTCTGTCTGCGGCTGTTTCAGCCGCGGTAAGTCCCGCAGGACCTGCTCCGACAACTACAACAAGCCTGCCGTTTCCGTCCTTAGATAAGACCTCTTTTTCGTGTCCCACATAAGGGTTTACGGCACATGTACCGTGAGAGCCGGAATAAGCGTTGGTCTGCATTGATTCTATACAGTTAAGACAGCATATACATCTTTTTACCGTGCCTTCGCCCGATAAAACCTTATTTGTCCAGTGAGGATCGGCAATATGCGGTCTTCCGAGAGACACCATATCCTGAATGCCCTCCTGAAGCTGCTGTTCAGCCTGCGCGGGGCTTCTTATGAGATTTGCGGCAATAACAGGCACGGAAACATTTTCCTTTATTGCCTTTGCCATATATTTTCTCCATCCGGGAGTAAATGATACGGGCTCAAGCCAGTAATTGAAGGTATCGTAGCCTGCAGATGATACATCAATAGCATCTGCACCGTTTTCTTCAAGCATTTTTGCCGCTCTTATTCCGTCCTCAAGCTTATATCCCTTTTCCTCCTCGCCTATCATAGAATAGCATTCGTCTGCCGTAAGTCTTACTATTACGGGGAAATCCTTGCCGCAGGCTTCCTTTATGCCTCTTAAGATATTAAGGATAAATCTCATTCTGTTTTCAAAGCTTCCGCCGTATTCGTCAGTTCTCTGATTTGTGACGGGGCTTAAGAACTGCTGGAAGAGGTATCCGTGAGCCGCGTGAAGCTCGACGCCGTCACAGCCTGATTTCTTTACTCTTACAGCCGCATCGATAAACTGCTGTTCAAGCTCTTTGATTTCCTTGTACTTCAATGCTCTTACCTTACCGCCTGCAAAATAAGCAGGCTCACAGGCTGAAGGGGCAACTGACGAGGGGGAAATGTTATTTTTAATAAGTGTAGGCCCTATTGCAGGTGTCAGCTTATATAAGAGCTTTCCGTATGCACCCTTTGTCAGCTTCTCAAGCTTTATGCTTAAGGGAACTGTTCCCACAAGAAGACCGATATTCTGTCTTCCGGGGTGATGAAGCTGGATGAATATCTTTGCGCCGTGCTTATGGATTCTTGAAGCAAGCTCACTTAAGGGCTTTATGTGATAATCGTGGCTTGCGGCAAGCTGAGCAAAGGCGGCTGAGCCTGTCTTGTCGTTTACTCTTGTAATTTCCGTAATAATGAGTCCCGTTCCGCCCTTTGCTCTTTCCTCATAGTAGTCCATAAGCTTTTCGGTGGGCGTTCCGTCAAACTGACCGAAGCCCATAAGCATAGGAGCGAGAACAACTCTGTTTTTCAGTTCACAGCTTCCGATCTTTATCGGACTTCCGAGCATTTCGTACTTCATTTATTCATCTCCTTTACCTTTTTCCTGAAATCGTTGAATTTTCTCTTTTCAAGATAAAGATAAGCAGTTTTTACGGGCGGAATGAACTTCATAAGCTGCTTTGAAATTCCGAAAAGCACGCAGGGGCTGACATTCTTTTTGTTCTTTTCTATTCCCGCAAGCATTTTTCTTGCAACAACATCCGGCTCCTGAACAGGGAAGGGACGCTTGTATTCTATCGGATTTGAACGCTTGAAGAAGCCTGTGTTGGTTGCTACGGGATAAAGGCAGGTCAGCTGGACATTATCGGGTTTTTCCATTCTGATGCCCTCCTGAAAGCCGTGCAGACCGAATTTTGATGCACTGTAAAGGGTATATCCCGGCATAGCCATAGTGCCTATAGCCGAGACGGTCATTGCAAAGATACCTTTTCTGCCGTTAAGATACTCTACATATTTCTGATATGAATATATTGGAGAAAATACATTTGTTTCAAATATTCTCTGCACTCTGTCCCAATCGGTATAATTCATTTCCTCATAATATGAATAGCCTGCATTTGCATAGAAGATATCTATGCTTCCCAGTGTCTCAACAGCCTTCTCAAAGATCTCATCCACTGCTTCCTTTGATGAAACATCCCTGTTGAAAACAAAGGTATTCTCATCTGCCATACCCTGCAATATGTCTGTTTCAAAATCAACGCAGAGCACTCTGTTTTTGCCTTCCTTGAGAAGCTTCAATACCTCAAGTCCTATTCCGCAGTTGCAGCCTGTAAGAACTATATTCTTTCCTGTGATCATAAATATCTCCTTTGTTAATTGTTTATTAATTAAATTATATCATATTAAAAAAACGCATTCAATGAATATAATCACAGAAAAATAAAGAATAATTTGTCAAATGATACAACAAAGGCCGCAGGTCGGATTTTTCCTTTTAGGAAAATGCAGCCTTTAGCTGTTGCACGGCTATGAAGAAACAGATATCGTTACTTTGTATTGATAAAAATTTATCAATACCTATTAATTCTCTTGACAGTTTTCGTTCTTTTTTATATACTGAATATAATGGAAAATATGTGTTTTCTGAAGAAAGGAAGGCTTATTTATGGATAGCAAATACGAAGCACTGTTTACCCCTTGGAAAATAGGTAACTGCGAGATCAAAAACAGAATTGTTATGTGTCCTATGGGCGGCACATCTCTTTTCGGTTGGTTTGAGCTTGGCGGCTGTCATTTTGACAAGGAGGCTGCAAAGCTTTTTATCGAAAGAGCAAATAATAATGTAGGTCTTATTATTCCCGGTATCGCACCTCTTCGTGATACCTTCTGGGGAAAATGGCTCTGGCAGAATCCCAAGATGTTTGAAGAGCTTAAGGAGTTTATGGATGAGATCCATAAGACCGGTGCAAAGCTGTTTGTTCAGCTTACTGCAGGTATGGGCCGTTCCTGGGCTATTACAGAGCTTGTAGCTCCTCTTCATAAGAATAAATTTACCCGTGCGCTTATCAAGCCTATTCTTGATACATCACACGAGCTTGCTTCTCCCAGCCCCCAGCCCTCACGTTGGGCTCACGATATCATCTGCCCCGAAATGACGGTTGAACAGATCCACGAGATCATAGAGGCATTTGCAAAGACTGCAAAGCTCTGCCGTGACGCAGGTGTTGACGGTGTTGAGGTTCACGCTGTTCACGAGGGATATCTTCTTGACCAGTTTGCTATAGAATTCTTCAATAAGCGTACAGACGAATACGGCGGAAGCTTTGAAAACAGATACCGCTTTGCTACAGAGGTAGTAAAGGCTATCAAGAAGGCTTGCGGCGATGATTATCCCGTTTCTCTTCGTTATTCCGTAGAATCCAAGATGAAGGGCTTCTGCGAGGGTGCAATGCCCGGAGAGGATTATAAGGAAGTAGGCCGTGATATGGCTGAATCCGAAAAGGCTGCAAAGTATCTTCAGGATGCAGGCTATGATATGCTTAATGCCGATAACGGTACATATGACTCCTGGTATTGGGCTCATCCTCCGATGTATATGCCTGAAAACTGCAATCTTGATGATGTTGCACATATCAAGGAATTTGTTGACATTCCCGTTGTCTGCGCAGGCAGAATGGATGCAGGCGTTGCAGCTGAGGCTGTAGCTCAGGGTAAGATCGACGGTGTCGGTGTTGCCCGTCAGTTCCTTGTTGATCCCGAATGGATAACAAAGCTTATTGAGGACAGACTTGAGGATATTAAGCCTTGTATCTGCTGTCACAGCGGCTGCTTCAATTTCTCAAGCTCCAAGGGACACGCAAATACTCAGGATCTTTTCGATACAATGGGACTTGCCCGTTGTGCTCTTAATCCTCAGACTATGCAGTCCAAGAAGTATAAGATCACAAGAGCAAAGAAGCAGAAGAATATTGCTGTTATCGGCGGCGGTATCGGCGGTATGGAGGCAGCTCTTGTTCTCAAGAAGAGAGGCCATAAGGTTACTATCTACGAAAAGACCGATACGCTCGGCGGTGTATTTATTGCCGCTGCTGCTCCCTCTTTCAAGGAAAAGGACCGTGATCTTATTGCATGGTACAGAAGAGAGATCGCAAAGAACAATATCCCCGTAAAGTTCAACACAGAGGTCAATAATGTTGAAGCTCTCGGTGCAGACGAGGTTATCGTTGCAACAGGCTCAAAGGCAAATGTGCTCAGAATTCCCGGTGCTGAAAGAGGAATTCAGGCAGTAGATTATCTTCTCGGCGAAAAGGAAGTCGGCGAAAATGTTGTTATTATCGGCGGCGGACTTACAGGCTGTGAAATTGCATATGATCTTTATCTCAAGGGCAAGAAGCCTGTTATCATTGAGATGCAGGATGACCTTATCACAACTCCCGGTGTTGCTCTTGCAAATACAAGCTTCCTCCGTGATTTCTTCAAGACGAATAAGGTTCCCGTATACCTTGAGACAAAAACAAGCGAGATCAAAGAGGCATCCGTTATCGTTACCGATAAGGACGGCAAGAACACCGAAATTCCTTGTGACAGCGTAGTTATGTCTGTAGGCTACAAGCCCGCTCCCGTAGCTGCCAAGAGCAAGAATGTTCACATCGTAGGCGATGCAAGTGCGGTAGGTAATCTTCGTACCGTTATCTGGCAGGCATGGGATGTTGCAATGAAGCTCTGATAATGTAATTTTCAGATTTTGATTTTATTCAGGTCCCGAATCCGTAAAAAAGATTCGGGACCGTGCTTTAGGGTAATACTATGAATGATATAAATGAAGTAAAGGCTTTTTTTGAAAAGGACCGTTTTGCAACAAAAAACGGAATGTATATTGTTGAAATAGGAGATAAATACGCAAAATGTGCATTGAAGATCACCGATGACCATAAAAATGCTCTCGGTGCTCTTATGGGCGGAGTTTCATATACACTTGCAGATTTTGCCTTTGCAGTAGCATCCAATTGGAAGGAGCAGGGAACGGTATCTCTTAATACAAATATGGCGTATCTTTCTCCCGTAAAGGGTGAAATGCTTTTTGCTGAGGCAAGAATGCAAAAGGACGGCAGGACCACGTGCTATTATAATATTGATATATATGATGAACTGGGTACGAAGGTGGCAAATGCCGTTACTACAGGATTTCACTGTAAGTAAAATAACAGGGGAGTAGTCCATGAAGCGTTTTGTTCTTTTGTTCGCTGTGACCGTATGCACCGCATTGCTTTTTGTTTTTTCTGCTGATGCGGCTGGTGCGGCATTGATAGAAGTGAATAATGCAGAGGTCTCAGCGGGCGAAACGGTTGTTGTGCCCGTTGAAATAAGCAATAATCCGGGGATCTTATCCTTGTATCTTGATGTAAGATATGACAGTGCTTTAAGCCTTCTGGAGGTCAGGGATACAGGGCTTTTCAGCGGCGGCCTGTTCTCAGAAAATATAGCCTCCTATCCCTTGAAGCTTTCCTGGGACAGCTCTGAAAAGAAAAGTGAGAATACTGCTGACGGCATTATTACAGAATTGGTTTTTAAGGCAAAAAAGGATATCCCTGAAGGAGAATACCCTGTAACTGTCAGCTTTGATGAGGAGCAGGTATATGATAATGCTCTTGAAAAAATACCGCTCAAAATAAATAACGGTAAGGTCAGTGTGGTTGAGGAAAAGACTGTGATCGATTCGGAAAAGGTAAAACTCAGTGGAAAATATCTCTTTCTCGCTCCTGATGCAACGGTAAATGAGGTTAAAGGCAGCTTTTCAAGGGAAATAGAAATAAAAGCAGCTGACGGCACTGATTTTGCCGATGAGTTTATGAAAAGCGGTCTTGTGATATCAGATAAGAACGGTATGTCATATCTTTGCGTTCTTATCGGTGATACCGACGGGGACGGGGATATAGCATCCTCTGACGCAAGAATTACTCTCAGAAATGCCGTCGGACTTGAAAAATTCAGTTCCTGGCAGAATGCTGCAGGAGATACCGATTTTTCGGGGAATATTGATTCCTCAGATGCAAGAAATATCTTAAGAGCAAGTGTCGGACTTGAGGAGCCTCAGGTGTGGTTCAATAATGCAGGTTATGAAAGACTTGTATATGAGGATCATAACAGCTTTGCCCCGACTGCTTATAATGATGATTATGCTGCTGCAGGCGAATATATTGTAAGCCGTCTCAGAAGCTTTGAAACAGAGGTCGATCTCACGGACTTTAATATCACAAAGGGGAATGAAACCGCTCTTTTAAGAGAATATGTGTTCGAGGTGCCCTCTTTGTTTTATGTGGAGCATACGGTATATGTAAAGCATCTTGATGAAAAGACAATAGGTCTTCGTTTTGTGCTTACGGAAAATGCCAAGGAAAAATATGAGGAATACAGAGAGCTAATATCTGCACAGGTTCAGCTTGCAGATGAAAGCCTCTCAGATCTTGAAAAGATACTTTTTTATCACGATCATATCTGTAAGAGCTTCAGCTATGACACTTCACAGAAAATATATGATGTATATACCTTCCTTAAAGAAAAGACGGGGGTATGCCAGGCGTATTCTCTTTTGTATATGGAGCTTTTACACTTTCACGGAATTGAAGCAAGATATATGACAAGCGAAAATATGGTGCACGGCTGGGTAACTGTGAAGCTTAACGGTAAATGGTATCATGTGGATGTGACCTGGGATGATGAATTAAGCTCCGACCACTACGGACTTGTCAATCACGGGTATTTTCTCTTAAGTGATGATGCCATAAACCGTAAATCCCATTACGGCTGGAGCAATTACGGAGAAAAAATAGTCTGCAGTGATAACAGCTTTGACGGATTTTTCTGGAGTGAGGTCATATCTCCCTTTGTAAAAAAAGACGGCAAATGGTATTATATCGGTGAACATTCTCATAATGTATACGGTATTTATGAGACAGATCTTACTTCGGCAGGAGTCCTCAGAAAGCAGCTTTCCCATAAGTGGTATTCCAACGGTCTTTCATATTATGTAGGCTTCTTTTCGGGACTCGGAGTATATAATAACCGTCTTATTTATAATACCTCGGATTCTGTTATATCTCTCGATATGAAAACGGGTGAAGAGGAGGTTTTATTTAAGGAAAATGAGTCTTCACAGATCTTTGGTATCTTTGTTGATGAGAAAATAAAAGCAGTAATGTCAAAGAGATTTCCCTCGGAGCACAGAGCTCTTAAGGAGCTTTCGGTTATAAGAGCTGGCGATATGAACGCTGACGGAAGGATATCTGCAATTGATAATACTCTTCTTGTAAGATATATTTCTTCAAAAACGGAAGATGAAAAGAAAAAAATTGCCGATTATAACGGTGACGGAATAATGAACGGTGATGATATAAAGGCTCTTAGATATTATATTGTCAACCGTAAGGAATTAAACTGAAAAACGCTGACCTTTTTTCTGAGGTCAGCGTTTTTTTCCCTCTTCACGGAAAGTTGGGGAATGATGTCGGCACGGGAGTGCCGGGGAAAAGTTTTGCTTGAGCTTTTTCAAAAGCTCACGGTGTCAAGAGGCAGAGCCTCTTGTCGCACTCCGCAGAGTGCGACATCTCTTATGCTTCCAATAGCGCAGGAGGGGAGAAAAACAGTCCGGTGGACTGTTTTTCGTTGGGAACCCTCGCCGGGGGTTCCCAAGTGCGAAGCACAAAATGATTAAAGTGAGTAATATGATTCCCAAACTTTCCGTGAAGAACCTTTTTTTATGCTTATTTAATCGCGAAGCTTCTGAAGAGCGATTATCATTCTGAGTATATCTGATGCATTCTTCTGAAGCTCGCCCGTTGTGATTCCGCCCTCTTTGCCGAGAGAGCTGAGAAGAGTACCGTCAGGCTTTCTTGTGCCTGCTCTGTTGCCGCCGGGCATAAGAACATTTACACCTGCTCTTACACGGTAAGCCTGATCGCGCATAACGGGAAATTCAGGGGACTTAGAGGACTGCATCCACCAGTCTGTCATAACATTGCCCTCATATTTCCATTCGCCTCTGAGAATAGTTGTGACAAGCTCATAGTTATAATGTCCCCATACTCCGTTTATTTTATTGTACGAGGTCATAATATTTAGAGGAGAGGCCTTCTTTACACATATTTCAAAGCCCTTGAGATATATTTCTCTTAAGGCTCTTTCCGAAAGAACGGAGTTGTTCTTAGTTCTTCTTACCTCCTGATTATTGCAGGCGAAGTGCTTGGGGCAGGCGCTGATGCCTGAGGACTGAAGCCCCTCGACCACCGAAGCGGCAATAGTACCTGCAACAAAGGGATCCTCCGAGAAATATTCAAAGTTTCTTCCGCAGAGGGGATTTCTGTGAATATTCATACCGGGAGCGAGAAGAACATCTGAGCCTCTTTCACGCATTTCTTTACCTAAAAGCCTGTAAAGCTCCTCTACAAGCTCCCTGTTCCAGGTGCAGGCAAGTGCCGTACCGCAGGGAAGAAGAGCACTGTAAAATGCAAGTCTTATTCCCGAGGGGCCGTCTGAGGTGGTGATCGGGGGAACTCCCTTTTCTCTCAGCGATTCGAGAACACCGCCGAATACACCTGCATTGCCCTTGGCACCGAGAGGAGAATTCATTACATAATCTCCTCTTGAAATTGCTTCAAGCTCTGTATATGTAAGTGTTGATACGAAATTCTCCATGGTGATCTTTTCGTCCTTGACATCGCAAAGCTTGTAATCAAGACCAACATTCATATTGATCGTTTCGGGGAGATCTTCTGAAATTCTGCTTTTAAGAGAGACTGATCTTACGGGAGTTGCTTCATAAACCGGCTTGGTTTTTCCGTCTCTTATAAGAGGACGCAGTCTCATAAAGGCGTTTTCTTTTTCAGTGGCAGATGCCTCTGTCAGCTGCTCTGTGACAACAGTTTCGTCTCTTGTCATCGTTCCCGCCTTTACGGTATTTCTGATATCAGTGCCGACTAAGAAATTATACTCACCCTTGCTTAGCACATAAGCACTCTTATATCCGCTTATGCCGCTGTCATCGTATGATGAAAGATCATAGAAGGATGCTGAGAAATTAAGAGTCTGCTCACTTCCCGGCTGAAGGAGATCTGTTTTATTGAAATCCTTAAGCACTATAGCGGGTACGGGAATTACTGAGTCATTTTGCTGAACATAAAGCTGAATGCATTTTTTGCCCGGGAGCTTTCCGGTGTTCTTTATAGTAGCACTTATATTTACCGTATCATTTCCCACGGAAAAATCAGTTGAGACTATCTCAAAATCGGTGTATGAGAGGCCGTGACCGAAGGGGAACAGTACCTTATCCTTGCAGAAGGTCTCAAAATATCTGTAGCCGACAAAAATATCCTCAGTATATGCGTTTTTATCCTTACCGCCGAAGCTTTCTGAGGAGGGGATATCCTTATATTCTTTTGCGATGGTGTCGGTAAGTGCGCCTGAAGGGGAGACCTTTCCCGTAACAACATCTGCAAGGGCATTTCCTGCCTCCATGCCGCCCTGCCAGGCTATAAGAACGGCAGGAACGGAATATTTTTCAACCCAGGAAAAATCTATTATATTACCTATATTAAGAACCACTGCCCACTTTTTGAAGCAATAGCTTACAAGCTTCAGCATATGCTCTTCGGTATCGGTAAGATAGAAGCTTCCCTTAGTGAGAGTATTTTCTCTGTCCTCACCTGCGGCTCTTCCGATAAAAACAAGTGCGGTATCGCTGTTTTTTGCGGCATCGCTTACTATATTATAGTCAAGCGGCATCTCATCGTAGCACATAGGCCAGTTGCCCCAGAAGCCGTCATCGGGTACATTCTTTTTTCTCCAGCTGTCATATGTTTTAAGAAGCTCCCGGTTGAGCTTTACATCAGCATTCTGAAGTCCCTTTGTGAAGCTTATCTTATAGTGAGCGTTTACATCACCGCCTGAGCCGTAGCCGACATAAAATGTATCGCTTTGCACTCTTCCGAAAAGAGACACTGTCTCTTCCTCGTTCAGCGGTAAAACGCCGTCGTTTTTAAGAAGCACGGCGCTTTCTGCCGCAGCTTGCCTTGAAAGAGCATCGATACCCTCCTGCATAGCAAAGCTTTTGTCAACATCCTTACCTGATGTCTGAGAAACGGAATTTGCCACAAGAGTTACTATTTTGTTTACAGGCTTTGGTAATTTCATGATCTGACCTCCTTAGTAAATAACCTCCGAAATGCGAATGTTGACGGGACCGATAAGTCCCGAACGGCTGTCACGGGGGAAGTTTGAATATTTTGAGGGGATTATTGCATAGTGGTTGCAAAGAGTATTTGAAACGGTTATTTTAATCTTGTTTTTGCCGTGAACAACAAAGGGTGTTATATCGGTCATAAACGGACCGTAGGTAAGAACTGCGGCTGTTTTTCCGTTTATTTCCACCTTGACCGTTGCCGAGGCTTCCCCTATCTCAAGAGTAAATCTTTCATCGGGATATAGCTTTTGCAGTTCAATTTCCTTTTCATAAATTGCCTTTCCCGAATATGTGAGAAGCGCTCCCGTTTTGGTAAAATCACAGCATGGCATAAGACCTTTTTCGGAAGAAAGCCATAAGGGCTCAGGAATTACAGACGCGTATTCATATCCCGCATCTGCCTTCACGAAGAATACTACATCGGAAACATAAGGAGAAATATCCCTGATCTTTACCGTATAACAGGAAGCACCGAAGACAGAGTTTCCTGTGAATGTGATATCCGTCAGGGCATTATTGTTATATGCTCTGAGCAATTCACCGAATACACTTATTTTTATTTCTGAAAGGCCTGGTATGGACTTGAAATGATAGCAGAAGGTGTCTGCAGACCTTTTATTTTCAGAGAATCTGTAGTAACCCTTATTTCCGAAGGATGAAATGCTCATAGGATGGCGGTCATTGGTTGCCGTCGGCATTGTGATATAAATATGTGTACGCTTGAGCTCTCCGTGATTTCTGTAATTCGGTATCTCATCACAAGAATGCTTATAGGAGGCAATCAGGATATTTTTTCCTTTTCTGAGCTTAACTTCTCCCGTCGTCACTTCATTGTCATTCAGTATAATAAACTCAGGCTTTATATCGCCTGTATTCAGAATTGCCGTTGTGTCTTCGGGAGAGGAGACAAAGGTAAAAAATATGCAGTCCTCTGAAAAAATAATATTGTCATCGTAATTTCTGCCCTTAAGTCCGTGATGGCCCTGCTCATAAAGAGACGGGGTATATTCCTCACTGTGATAGCCGTAGCGGTCATCAAGAACAAGGGGAGTGATATAGTATTCCTTTTTGTCAAAAACGAAGCTGTCTATATCGTAAATATTATTTTGCGATATGAATTCTGCTAAGGCGCGTCTGTTTTCTTTGCAGGGAATCATTTTTATTGCAGAGCTTGTACAGTATTTCTGATTAATTTTCTCAAAGGTCTCGGGGATCATTACTTCACTGCTTACGGCTGCCATATCAAAAAATACCGCTTTTGCACCGATAGTACCGCCTGCGGGAATATAAAAATCTCCGTAGGTATTATCAAGGGTAGGCTCAAGAGTGAAATCCCAGTCGCCGTCAAGGGGAATAACGGCCTTTGTTTCCTCCTCTGAAAAGCCTGAGGTATTTATTTCTCTGTCAAAATCGATATCATCATAAGTAAACAGGATAAGAGTATCCTTCTCACCGTCAAGGGGCATTTTTACAAAAGAGAAGCCTTCTGTTGCCACGGTTCCCGAGAGTCTTATTATTTCCCCTGAATCCGTATCAAGAAGATAGGGAATACCCTCTGCTTCAAAGCGGCAGACGCTGTCCTTCGGTGCGTAACGGACGAAAAACAGCTTCGACTCTCCGTGAGCTCTCATATGAACATATATTTTTTCATCACTGAACATATTTTCAGGCAGAAAGCTTCTTGTTATATGAGAATTTATAAAAGTAAGCGTGTCCTTTTCGGATGCCGCAAGCACGCAGCTCGGATGAGCAAGCATCTCATTCAGAAGCGCGTTTAATTCGGGATCGTTGAGCCCGTTTTTGTCGGATGCATAAGGTGTAATTCCGCAGAAAATTACCGTTCCGCCGCATTTAAGAAGATCTCTTGCTTTTGTCAGAGCGGAAAATCTTATTGCATCCACACCTGCAAATATCAATGCCTTGAAGCTCTCCTGCGGTGTCTCAATCCTTCCGTCACGGCAGACGGAGCTTTCTATTGACTGAAAATCTATAAAATCGAAGTCAACACCCTTTGAAAAAAGATATTTTGCGCAGTCAAAGGTAGTCTTTATACATTCCTCACTGTTTTCACCGTAATCGCAGGAGGAAACGGGATAATATATTGCAATATCGGCTCTGTGCTTTCCCGTTGTAAGGATGGCGGCAAGTCTCTTATATTTGGTGAGCCAAGCCTTTTCGTCATCCCAATAGGGCATCCTGAAATGAAAATCAGGAGGTGCCCACTCAAAAAAGCCGCCATTTGTAGAGTAATATAAGCCGTGAAGATTCAAAAGATTTGCACCGAAAATGAAGTTATCGCTTGTGGGTGCTGTTATGCTTTCAAGGGTAGTGCCCCAGCCGGAGCTGTGATAACCCTCAAGCCATACTCTCGGCCGGTCATATAAATGAGCTATCGAGCTGTTGACCTTGACTTTTATGAGATCTGCGGCTCTTCCGGGAGTATCGTTGCCGGGGGAAGTAAACCAACGGACTGTTCTGAAATAATCGGAGAATTCTCCCGGATCTGTTCCTCTGCCCGACTGGTCGCAGCCGTATATAAGTCCCTTTGAATTGTGATAATCAAATATAGGTCTGAAATAGCATTTTTCAATAAGCTCTGTTTTTACATCGGCAATATCAAGACGGATCTTGGGCGTTATATTGCCGAGATTGAAAAACAGATGAGGCAGAAAGCCCAATACGTCGTAGGAGTATTTTCTTCTGATCTCTTCTCTTAATTCTTCGCTCCATATTGTTTTTGTATCCGTGCCGAACATAAGCTCGTCCTGAAAGAAATAATTGAGAGTTCCTTCCTTAAGGTCGGGAACGCGTCTTTCAAATTCCTTGAAATAGTATTCCACCAGAAGCCTTCCGCAATCGGGATGAAGGGGATCGATAGATTTTTCGGTAATGCTCTCCGTTATTATGTAAGCTTCAGCAATGCCTTTTACGGGATTTATGATTCCTTTGCCCCGTTCATATATTATTTCGGGAATACTGCAGGCGGTGTCCTTATATGTGATTATTGCAAGTGTATCGGAAGATACATTTTCCTCGTCTCCCGAAAAAAGTCTCTTTTTTTCACAGGAGAGATTCTTTGCATTCATAGCAGGATCATTTGCTATCTTATCCGTAAAATAGCCGTTTCCTATCCACGCAATTGTGTAATCTCCCATGCCGATGCTCATTCCCAGTCTTTCGCATTCCTTTGCGGCATAGGAAAAGAATTCCCACCATTCCTCCGAAAACTGTTCGGGAGTGCCGGGAATGCTCTTGCCGTGTCCGCCGTAGGGAAGAGAGTCCTCTCCGCCCTTGTTGAGATGGGCATAATTTATCTGAACTCCCGCGATGCCTTTATCGCTGAGCTCCTCTAACTGTGAGGTAAGCCTCTTTTTATCAAGAGGATCACCGTTCCACCAATAAAAAGGCACCTCGCCGAATCGGCGGTCGGGCGAGGTGAGAGAATTAATAAAATCAGCAGTGTGATCTGTCATTATTCTTATTCCTTTACGGTCTTTTTCTTTGCAGTTGCCTTCTTTTTTGTATCTTTTGCATCTTCGGTCTTTTCGGTTTTTTCTGCCTTCTTCTTTGCAGTCTTTTTTACGGCTTCCTTCTTTTCTTCAGTCTTTTCTTCAGCCTTTTTCTTTGCGGGAGCCTTCTTTTTGCCCTTAAGTGCGTCAATAAGCTGAAGTGCGTGATCAAGATTTCCCCATGCCTGAAGAGAGCCCTCAAGATATGCCTTTACGGGATCTGCCTTGCCCTTGATCGCATCCTCAAGAAGGGCAGAGGAGATAATAAGTCCTACTGTGTTGTCGTGATAATCATAGGGCTCAAAATGAAGCTTTCCGTCTATGAAGGCTACATAAAATGTGCCGCCGCAGTCCTCATCGGACAAAGTTATCTGTGCTGCAATAAAGGGATCCTTAAGCTTTGAAATATCTGCCTTTGCGGCATATTTCTTCTTGAGTGCATCAAATTTTTCAATAAAAGTCATAATGATAATATCCTTTCTCAGTTTTTAAGTGAATGTATGGGAGCGGGAATTCGTCCGCCTCTTGATATGAATTTTTCGGGTGAATTGGGGTTAAGCTTAATTACGGGGGCATAGCCTAAAAGTCCGCCGAAGCTGACATTGTCGCCCTCTTTTTTGCCGTAAGCGGGAATAACTCTTACTGCAGTGGTCTTTGTATTTGCAACGCCTATTGATATTTCGTCTGCAATGATACCTGATATAACTGCCTCTGAGGTATCTCCGGGAATTGCTATCATATCAAGTCCTACGGAGCATACTGCGGTCATTGCCTCCAGCTTTTCAATGGAAAGAGAGCCGTTTGCAACAGCTGCAATCATTCCCTCGTCCTCTGAAACGGGAATAAATGCACCTGAAAGACCTCCGACATGGGAGGATGCCATAACACCGCCTTTTTTTACCGCGTCGTTGAGCATGGCAAGGGCGGCTGTTGTGCCGTGAGCACCGCAACACTCAAGTCCCATATTTTCAAGAATTCTTGCAACAGAGTCTCCGATTGCAGGTGTGGGCGCCAAGGAAAGATCGACGATGCCAAAGGGCACACCGAGTCTTTCTGCGGCTTCAGAAGCTACCAGCTGACCGACTCTTGTTATCTTGAATGCAGTCTTTTTTATGATATCGGCAAGAGTGGACAGATCACAGTCACCTGCTCTTGCAATTGCAGATGAAACAACTCCGGGGCCTGAAACGCCGACATTTATTACACATTCAGGCTCACCGATGCCGTGGAATGCACCTGCCATAAAGGGGTTATCCTGAGGAACATTCGCAAACACAACAAGCTTTGCACATCCTATAGAATAATTATCTCTTGTAAGATAAGCAGTCTCCTTTATAGTTTTTCCCATAAGTCTGATAGCATCCATATTTATGCCGGCTTTTGTTGTGGCAACATTTACCGATGAGCATACCTTTCCCGTTGTGCTGAGTGCCTCCGGAATAGCCGCTATAAGAGACTCACTGCTTTTTGTAAAGCCCTTGTCAACAAGTGCGGAAAAGCCTCCGATAAAGTTTATGCCTAAGGTGTCAGCCGCTTTATCAAGTGTTTTTGCAATTTTTACATATGTATCCGGGCCGTGAGCACCGCCTATTAGAGAGACAGGCGTGACGGAAACACGCTTGTTTACGATCGGAATACCGTACTTTTTCTCTATCTCTTCTCCGGTCTTTACAAGATGCTCCGCTGATCTTGTTATCTTATCGTAAATATTTGTGATAAGTCTGTTCTCATCTTCGCTTACGCAGTCAAAAAGTGATATACCCATAGTAATGGTTCTTATATCAAGATTTTCCTGCCGTATCATATTTATAGTTTCAAGAATATCTGCAGTATTAATCATAATCTCAGCCACTCTCCGTTAAATGTGATGCATAGTGTTGAAAATATCCTCGTGCATTGTCTGTATCTGTAAAGCACGGCTTTTTCCGTAATCCGAAAGAAGATCAACAAACTCCGAAAACGGAATGTTAAGAGCATCAATATCTGCAAGCATTATCATTGCAAAATACTCGTCTAAAACGCTCTGAGTTATATCAAGAATGTTAGCTCCCTTTTCTGCACATATGGAGCTGACTCCTGCTATGATTCCTACATTATCCTTACCTGTTACACTGATTATTGCCTTCATAGTTACAATCCTCCTATTATATATAATAATATAATACAATATTATTATACTTTTTTCAATTGTAAAGATTATTATTGTTGACTTTTTTAATAAAAAAAGTATCATTAGAATCGGTGATAAAAATGAGTATATTCAATGCAGGCAGATTTTCTCTTGCAGAAGATCAAAAAACATATATTATGGGAATCCTTAATGTGACTCCCGATTCTTTTTCTGACGGCGGAAAATTCTTTTCTGTTAAGAATGCTTTAATGCAGACAGAAAAAATGATAAATGACGGTGCTGATATAATTGATGTCGGTGCTGTTTCAACGAGACCCTTTTCCGATGCTGTTTCTCCTCAGGAGGAGTGGGGAAGACTTGAAAAGGTGCTTTTTGAGATCAGAAGAAATTTTTCCGTTCCCGTATCTGTGGATACATTCAGTCCTTATACGGCTATAAGGTGTCTTGATGCGGGCGTCGATATTATAAATGATGTAAGCGGTGTTTTTTCGTCGGAAATGGCAGAAATAATAAAAAAATACGATTGCGGCTGGATAATGATGCACGGCGGTGTGGGACTCAGAAGAGCCGAGGAAGAGACCGTATATGAAAAGGGAATAATCAAAGATGTAAATGACTTTTTTTCAGATATGAAGGAAAAGGCCGTCTCCTTCGGCATATCCTCTGAGCGTCTGTGTTTTGATCCGGGCTTCGGTTTTTCCAAGAATACGGCTCAGAATACAGAGCTTCTTAAGAATTTTGATAAGCTTCAGACTGACGGCTGTGCATTGCTGTGCGGTCTTTCAAGGAAAAGATTTATCGGTGAAATTACAGAAACTGCCGATGCATCAGACAGGGATGCGGGGACTCTTGCCGCGGATATTATTGCAAGCATAAAAGGAGCAGATATCGTAAGAGTTCATAATGTTGCTATACATAAAAAGGCTTTCAGTATATTTGATGAAGCCTTTTGATCTGCTCCCGATTGCGGGATCAAGGTTGTAATAATCGGATTTTTTGTATGAAGCATTGTTGCTGTTTGCAAAGGGTGTCTCCGGAAGGCTTTATTATTTGATATTTTTTTGATAAAACTTAAATAATTACATTAGTATAATTTTATATAAAATAATTAGTACATAATAAATGCATAATAATGCTGTCTCTATCTTTTTTTGATATGGACAGTATTTTTTTGTATTATAGGAAATTTCTTCCAAAATGATCAAAGATTATATGTCCCTCCAAACGGAAAGTAAGCCTTCCTCAGAGATAAGTTTTCCTGAAAAGGTCTTTGAAGGCGGACGGTAAAGCCGTTCTTTGTCGGACTTCTTTGCAGTGTCGGTTAGTGCTGTTATTATAATATTAAATATTATTATATATCATTATATATGTTCACTGTATTATATGTCTCTTCAAGCGGGAAGTTAGATTTTTTTTGCGAGGGACTTTTTGAAAACGGTCGCTATATGAAATTTTATGACCTTTCGGGTAAGCTCGGTAAGGCTTTGTGTCAGCATACGGTGCTGATATAATCTCATCGCTTTTTTTGTGAAGCCACTTTTTTATCTGCCGTTTTGGTTGCTATATAAAAAAGCATTCTGCTTCAACCCCCCCCCGTCCCCCCAATCTTGGGGGGCGAAAAGGTGTTTTTTGTTATAAGCAAAATTGCTCACAACGCGAGCAATTTCCTATATAATAAGAAAAAATCTTACGATTTGTCAACCCACTACCCCCAATCTTGGGGGCTGTAGGTGTTTCTTGTTATAAGCAAAATTGCTCACATTGCGAGCAATTTCCTATATAATAAAAGTCATAAGCCTCTGCGTTAAAAACGCAGAGGCTTTAAGAGAGGTTTTATTTATGCATTATTTGCCGGAGAAGAAGTTTGCGATCTGACGGAAGAAGTAAACGATTGAGCAGTAGATACCCTTATACTTAAAGATACCGCTGTTGTATCTGTGAACCATTCCGCAACGCTCGCATTCGGGAAGCTCAAGACCTACATCCTCAGGATCAGCTGTGATGTGGTTACCGCAATCGGAGCAATCACCGTTTGCTTCTGTACCTTCAACTACCCAATTTTCCACATTGTGTCCCTTTGCGGGGATCTCTTCTGTGTAAGAATCATCACAGTTGATGCACTTGAATGTCTTTTCACCAACTGTATCGCAGCCTGCTTCTACTGTAACTGTTCCGTTATCATAGATGTGTGCTGCCTTTGCTGTTTCATCATCCTGATATGAGTCGCCGCAATCTACACAAGTATATTCTGTGTAACCCTTAACAGTACATGTTGCGGGAATTACAACTGCTTCGTAGTTGTGCTCTGTTGTCTTGCCGTAAGCTTCGCCGCAGGTTTCGCAGATAGCCTGTGCATTACATGTTGCTGTGCCGCCTGTATGACCTGTTGCTGCTTCGCCCTTTACAACATAGTTGTGAGCATCATCATAAATACAGATATACTCTGTGTAGCCGTCTTCTGTGCAGGTAGCTGCAACTTCATTTACCTGCCAGCCGCCGTGATTGAGAGCGGGGATAACCACGCTGTCCTTAACCTCGTGACAGTATCTGCACTTTGCACCTGCTGTGAAGCCGTCCTTTGTACAGGTTGCTGCCTGAGCTGTGAAATCTGCCCAGTCGTGTCCGAGAGCAGGAATTACTTCCTGAGGAATCTCGTAATCGCAGTTGACACACTTTGAACCCTTTGTAAGACCTGTCTCTTCACAAGTGGGAGCTACAGCCTTAAGAGTCTCAAGCACGTGACCGTTTGCAAGGATGGTGCTCTGTGCAACAATAACTGCACCGCACTGCTCGCATTCTTCACCGTCTGTGCGTCCGTTTGTAAGGCAGTCTTCGGGTTCCCAGCCTTTAACGGTTATTATTTTATGCTCACCTGTGGGAGCTGTTTCATTTCTTGTTTCCTTGTGGTTTTCGTTGTTCTGGCAAACCCAGATCTCATAACCGCCCTTGTTACATGTTGCTGTAACCGCTTCTGTAAGAACATAATCATGTCCGAGTGCATCAATTGTTTCTCTTTCCTGAAGAACATCAAGACAAACAAAGCAAGTTATATAGTCTGTAGATCCGTCTGTTGTACATGTAGCAGGTGTACCGGGATCAACAACCTTTTTATGCTCGGGAGCGGGAACTGATACAGTTTTGCTGTAGCCGCAATCACAAGCCCATAATTCTTCACCGTCTGCGCCTTCACCCTTACAGGTAGCTTCCTTGGTGGTAGTTACGGTATATTCGTGAGCGATGGTATTAAATGTAGCTGTAACTGTAAGATCTGTCTTTACAACTGAGAAGTCAGTGTCCCAGCCTGCGAATTCATAGTGGGAATCCTCATCGTAATCCTTAGCGGGAGTACCTGCGGGTGCGGTTGCGGGATCACCGTAGGGAACCTTATCCTGTACTTCAATTACATCACCGTTTCCGTCTACGAATGTAACAGAAAGGTAAGGCATTCTGTGTGCAGCATAAATGGTCTTATCCTCTGTAATTGTGATCTTGTCGCCTGCAGCATACTTTATTTCAGCACCGTCTTCTGCTGTATCTGCCCAACCGAGGAATTGACCGCCCTCACGAACGGGAGTTTCACTTGTAACTGTAAATTCGTGAGCTGTCTTTGTAAGCTCTGTATTAGCATTGATATACTGAGTCTGAGTTTCTGCGGGGATCTCGGGCTGTCCCTTATTTGCATCCTGTGTGAATGTGATGGGAGTAGAGTAAACAGCGTATACATTTATATTGGGATTTGTTTCGTAAATTGTATAAACGCCTGTCTTATTGATAGTATTTTCTGCAGCCTGAGTGTCCTCTCTCCAACCGAGGAATGTATAGGTCTTACCGTTGATCGTTACATTCTTTGCACCGGGAAGAGGAGTAGCAGCTGCTGTTGCAGCGTTCATAGCGTAGACATTCTTTGTGTCAACCTTGATAGTGCCGTCGGCAATAAGATAATGGAAGTTAGCAGTAAGCTGCTTTCCGAACAGTGCGTAGTAGGTTTCATTGAAGCCTACTGTAACTGAGCCTTCAACACCCTTTGTTGCAAGAGAGCTCTTTGCCCAGCCTGCGAAGTTTGCGCCTGTCTTAGTAGCTGTGTACTTGGAAAGATCAACAGTTGCAGTCTTGTTTCTGCCGACTAAAACTTCAATTGTCTGATCGGGAGAACCGCCGTTTGCTGAAGCGTTAAGATAGAGATTTGTCTTAAGATTGTTTGCTGCGTTGTTTATTGAATTAACAGCACTGTTGATAGTTGCCTGAGAATATGAAGCATAGCCGTTGTTGCTGTCAAATGCATCCATAATTGCTTTAGCCTGGTTTCTTGCGGAAGAAAGTGCAGCAGCTGAAGCGGGTGTATAACCTGAAGCTCCGTCAAAGGCTGCAGTATTGTTGTAAGCCTGACGAAGTGACTGGGTGTTTACGGTTGTAACGTTTGAATCTCTCTTATAAAGAAGGTAAAGATAGTCAGAATCGCTAACACCCTTGTTAAGGTCCAAGATATTACCGTTGTCCTGGAATGTTACTGTGGATACCCATCCGGAGACAGAATTTGCTCCGTTTGAAATCATAGCATCTGTAACGGGAGGACCGAAAGCAGGATCCTTGGTGATATAGATCTTGATGTCGTCACCGCCGGCACCTCTGTTCGTATCAACAATACCGTCACTGTGAAGCTGAGGAACCCATGCATGATAACCTGAATTTATAGGATACCAATATACGCCGCTCTGATACCAGTTTGCAGGAACGGAGCCATTATGGTCGAGTCTAAAACCTCTTACAGCTTCATTGGGATTTGTTGTCCATGTCCAACCCATATAAACATAATAATCGCCACCGGTACCTTTTGTAAGGTCATAATCAAGTAACTTACCGTTTGATGTACCGCCTACAGCATTGATGACATTTGCTTTACATTCTGACTGCGATTTGTAATAGCAAATAACAACATCCTTGATGTACTTCTGGCCTGCGGGATAATAGTACTCCGTTGTAGCCGCATCAGCGTTAAGCGTCATCGGAGCAAGGGGAATAATCGTCAGCATCATCAACAGTGATAAAACTACTGACAAAACTTTTGATGGAAGTCTTTTTTTCTGCATAGTATTCATCCTCTCGAAAAATTGGTTAAATAAACCTGAAATTATTATAATAAAAAATAATAAATAGTTCAATTATGATTTCACACAAGTTAACGAAGGTCTATTTGGCTAAAACATACAAAATGTTACTAATATGTGAACTGAGTGTTGAGTTTGTTTGTTGGTTGATATAAAAGTTTTTGTTGAGAATAAAAATCTATTTCGGATAGTACATCACTGAAAAAAAATATTGTTTTCCATAAGTTGGATAAATAAAATTTCTTTTGCTGCTGAAAGTATGTTTCATAAATAAAAAAGCATTCTGCTTCAACCCCCCGTCCCCCAATCTTGGGGGCGAAAAGGTGTTTTTTGTTATAAGCAAAATTGCTCACATTGCGAGCAATTTCCTATATAATAAAAAATAACGGTCTCCTGCGAAAAACAGAAGACCGCCACGGTATGTCTTAGATCATGTAAAAAGTGTTTTAAAGAAATTTACGATCATATTGAAGAAATCGGTTATTGCATCAATGATCTTTTCAAAAATACTTCTCTCGTCGGGAATCTCAATGCAATAGTCGGGAGCAAGTCTTAATACAGCGGGAAGACCGTTTGACGCAGTCTTTTCGATCTGAACGCTGTGCTCTCCGTAAGTGAGATGCTCCTGAGGAATAACAGCAACACCGTTTTCATCGCCCTTTACATAGATGATTGCGCCGTCACTGAGTCCCCATGAGAGAGTGTAGTCTGCTACGGGACATTCCTTTGTCACGGAATTCCAGTTTTCATCATAGACCGTATCTAAGCTTGAAACCGTGATTGTGCCTGTTTCAGCATCAAAGCTTATGATGGGGTACTGCATGCCGGTATTATAGGGATCGCCGTAATAGATAACAATGCTTTCACCGTTCTTTACAGTATATGCATCAACACCTACTGTGGGAGATACACCGTCTGCCATAAAGAGCCATCCGTCCCATTTAAGTGCCGTATAGCTGCCTGCGGTAATACCGTTGATGGCAGTAATATATGCTCCGTACTGTCCCATTGAGGAGGTGACGCAAAGAGAGTCATCCGTTTCGTCTGCCTTGAGCAGAACATCGTAAACGGTCTCCCCCTCGTTAACGCTTACATCGCCGTAAAAGAGACATTCCTCAATGCCTTCAATACGAAGAGAAACGGTAACATCCTCTGATGCATATGCTGTAAGCATAAGCATACTGAGTGTAAGCACTGCAACAATTGCCGTGCTCAGAATTTTTCTGATCATAGTTTTTTGTCCTTTCATAGTTTTTTATGTAATACAAAAAATTACCGTGCACTGTAATTTTCTGCAATTACCTCAGAATGAATTTCCGATATCTTCTCCCATGTCACAGGTGAAAAGCACGGCAATGCTGTCGTTTTCGGACACCTTATATGAGCTTATACCTTTATTGGGAAAAACACCGTTCACGGAATACATCCAGCCTGATAAGGCTCCCGCGTCCTTTTCATAGAGCTGATGTATTCCTTCTATATAATAATTTCCGAAGGCGGGGGTATAGGTGTATTCAAACTGAATTGCGCCTGCGGTACAGTATTTACAGCAGTCTGAACAGACATTTTCTTTGCAGGCGCGTTTTATAATATCGAATACTGTGTCATTTTCCTCAATGATAACCTTTGTATTTTTGAGTATCACACCGTTTGCAGGTACAAAGCCTTTTTTTGCATCGGTAAGGCTGTCAGTGTTATTAAGAAGCGTCCGACAGGATATTGTGAGTGTGCAGAAGCTTTTTTTTGCTGCATCCTGCTCTTTTGTTGCAGAAGCTTCCTCCTTCGATGACTCATCCGCAGCGTCTGTTGTGCGGATCTCTGTTGTTTCTTCCTGTTGAAGGAAGGCTGCTGTTGATTCTTCACACTGAGCAGAGGTCAATTCCTCTTTGTGAGCAGAGGTTGATTTTTCGATGAAGGTGTTGTCTGCTTCGGTTGAAGGACCTGTTTCGGTAAAATCGGTATTGTCGGGCAAGCCTTCTTCTTCGGTAGGGCTCGGAGCGGTCGAGCCGGTTATAACAGGTTTTTCCGAGGAGATCTTTTCCTCAGACGGAAATTCTGTACCTTCATTTGCCGTCTTTTCTGCTTCAGTGCTTTTGGATTCCTGTGCTGTCGTTTCCTCTGCGGCTTCGCTTACCTGCGTTTCTTCTGCGGCTACCGTAAGCGCCGGTTCATCCGAAATGCACTCTTCAACGCTGCTTTTTTCTTCCTTAGCAGGCTCATTTACGGTATTTTGGGTACAACTGATAAGACCGAGCAGGATAATAATGCTCAGAAAAGCTGAAAGATATTTTTTCATAGTGATTTACTCCGTTGCAAAGATTCCGTATTTTATACGGAGTCTTGAAAACTTTTCCGCCATAGGCTTATTTATCACAAAAAGAAGCAGTGCGGTAGTAACGCCGTGAATTATATTGAAACTTATGCCTGAAAGATATACAGCGGCGGCAGAGGATAGAGTGATATTATTTAGAAGCATTATCACCGAGCAGCTGTCCGCAATAAAGCCGTATACGGCAAATG
Organism: Clostridia bacterium; assembly: GCA_017440965.1. Taxonomy (GTDB): domain Bacteria; phylum Bacillota; class Clostridia; order Oscillospirales; family Acutalibacteraceae; genus RUG806. The sequence continues at coordinate 36,658 of JAFSGH010000009.1, forward strand.
TAAGTATTCCTCCCGTGATACTGACAGGCAACCGTTTGTTAAAATAAGGCTTGCCTGAGAAGATCAGTCCTGAAAAAAAGCCTACAAGTCCCATTCCCAGCATCTGAAAGGGAGTGAACATTCCCTGGCCGAATATGAAGTTTGACATAAGCATGGAAAGAGCTCCCGTAAGAAAGCCTACATTCGGACCGAAGGCTATTGCCGTTACAATGACAAGAGCCGCAGTGGGCTTTACCTGAGGAACAAAGATCATTACGCTTCGCGATGCGACGGCAAGTGCCGTCATCATTGCTACAAGCACTATTTCCCCTGTTTTTATCCTGCGTTTTTCAAAAAAAACAAAAAAGGGGATAAGAGCGCAGATTATTACTATCAATGAGGCGGCATAATAGCTTTTGCTTTCAATGAATTTCATACAAAGAAGGATTCCGGGCGGTGCACAGAGAAGAAGCGTGATTACTGAGACGGCGATCAGCCTTGAAGGCTTTTTATGCATAGGCTGATCACCTCGCTTTCCGTTACAGCCTCGGGGAAGTGATCTCTTGCTATCTTATTTGCATTTGTAGTATAGAAGAAATTACTTGCAAAGAACTCATCCTTCGGTGCAATGTATGCACACGTTCCGTCAAAGACCATTGCACACATATCTGCGTATTCGGCGGTAAACTCCGTATCGTGGGATACCTGAATAACGGTGACACCGGAAGAGCACAGCTCTTTTATTATTTTTGCAAACTGCCTCTTAAAAACTGAGTCCATTCCCTTTGTGGGCTCGTCCATAAATATAATTTCAGGCTCCTTGAGAAGAACGATACAAAGAGCTGCTCTTTGCAGTTCGCCGCCGCTGAGATCGTACGGGTGGCGGCCGCAGAGGTGAGATATCTCAGTCAGCTGAGTTATCTCCTCAAGCCTTTTCCTTTTATCCTCTTTTGAAAGCTTCAGGCAGCTTGCGGCTGCCTCAAGGTCCTCAAGAAGTGTGTTCCCGGAAAACAGACTTTCGGGATTCTGCGGCAGTACGGCAACCGTGCCGTTATAAAGCTCTGAGGCCTTATATTTTCTTATATCCTTGCCGTTGATAATTACCTTTCCGCTTTTGCAGGGAAGAAGTCCGCTGATAACTCCGATGGCTGTTGACTTTCCCGCGGCATTTGCACCGAGAAGCGTAAAAAACGAGCCGACGGGTACCTTTAGTGAGAAATTGTTGAGTACAAACTGCTGTCTGTCATAGGAAAAATAAAGATTTTTTGCTTCTATTGCATATTTTTCCGAATTTCCGGAGGGGGATTTTTTTTCGCCGCGGTATATGACTTTGTTTTTAAGAATGTCATTAAGCCTTTTTCTTGCTTCTCCTACAGTAAGCGGCAGCTCCCCGTCTGCGTGAAGAGCAGAAAATATCCTCATAGGGGCGGGCATTGACAGATTTATAAATTCATTTTCGGAGAAAAGCCTTGTGTCAAGCTTCCGGGGGCTTGTGTCTGCAATTATACCGCCATCCTCAAGCACAATAAGTCTGTCTGCCATAGGAATTACATTCTGAAGACGGTGCTCGGTCATAATGACCGTGATCCCGTTTTCTCTGCACATTTTGTGTGCGGCACTGAGTAAGCTTTCTGCCGATACGGGATCAAGCTGTGAGGCAGGCTCATCAAATATAACGGTCTTAGGATGCATAGCGAGTATGCTTGCAAGGCAGACCATCTGCTTTTTTCCGCCCGAAAGCTCACTTATTTTTTTGTCGAGTATGCTTTCAAGGGAAAAATATGCAGCTATCTCTGCTATGCGAAGTCTTATTGTCTTGCTGTCAAGGCCGAGATTTTCAAGACCGAAGGCAAGCTCTGTGCGAACAGAGTGCGTTACGGTCTGGTATTGGGTATTCTGAAGAAGATATCCGATCTTCTCTGCGGAAGCTCTCCGTGAGAAATCCTTTTCGCTTTGTCCGAAAAAAACGATTTCTCCTTCCTTTTTTCCGCGGGGAGAAAGCTCGGGTTTCAGCATTCTCAGAAGCGTGCTTTTTCCGCTGCCCGATCTTCCGCAGATAACGGTAAATTCACCGTTATTTATCTTCAGATCAATATTTTTCAGTGCAGGCTTTTCTTCATTGGGATAATAAAAGCTGAGGCCTCTTATTTCAAAATCGACCATTTTCTTTCCTCCAGGATGTCATAGATAAACGGAAACAGCATTATTGCCGTAAAAAACAAGGATGAGACAATACCCGTTACAGAGGGAAGGGGTATTGATATTACGGGATCATAGCTTGCCGTAAGCTCATTCTTTGTAAGAACAAATACGATTGCCCCTGAAATTACAAGGCAGCTGAGCATTATGTCCCTTACGGTGAAAGCATATGAATTAAAGGAGGTTCTGCCCTTTAGCCCGTAGCCTCTTGCACGCATTGAATCTGCTGTATCAATGCCTCTTTCAAGAGTCCAGGAAACGAGTATCGACAGTCTTTTCGCAGAGCTTTTCAGCCGTGACATAATACTGTCGGAGGCGCTCAGTGCACCGATGCCCTTCTGAGCATCCGATATTTTTTCAGCCTGCTCGCTTATAAGAGGGATAAAGCGGAGAGACATAGATATGACAAGGGCGGTTTTCGGAGAAAAACGGCCGAAAAGGAAAAGTATACGGTCATTTGTCAGCACTTCATTAAGGCTCATCAGCCATATTACAGAGGACGCGGCTCTCAGAGAAAAAACGAGTCCGTAAATTACCGCCTCAAGGGTAAAATTATTTCCGTCGGGCAGTGTGAAAAGCACCGTTACTCCGAAATGGCTGAAAAGCCCGTTTATAAGGGCAGAGGCAATTATCAGAGGCAGCACGAATTTCAAGGAAAAGGATACTGCTTTCTTGCCGCGAAGCCTTATGTCATAAAGAAATGCACATACAAGTCCCGTAATAAGACTTACGGGATGAGAAGAAGTCAGTGTGAAGGAAAGCACAAAAACATAAAATATAAGTTCACTTACGGGGTGAAGTCCCCTGAAGCCTAATTTCATAGAAGGTCTCCTGATAAAAGCAATTCAAAAATTTTCGTTAACAGTTTTATGATGATATCCGCAATTCTCTGAAATCTGTAATCAAGGCTAAGAGTCGGGATATGCTCCTCAAGCGCAAAAATATATCCCGAATCGTTTTTGAAATAAAGCGTTCCCGCGCTGTCCGCAGTGACGGGACTTATACAGTATTGGGCATATTCGTTTTCGGGTCTGAAGATCTCCTTTATTACGGGAGACTCGGAATCTTTGCTGTCTTGAACGAGCATAAGAGAGCCCGAGGAGGAATTTACCGTGAAATAGATATAAATATTTCCGTTGAATTTTTCATATGCATTGCTTATTAGCATATCAGCCTGAGGATAGGCGGGTAATTGCGCCGAATAAAGCTCCTTAAGGCTGTTTTTATCAAAGATATAAAATCTTCCCTTGCCGTTGTCGGAGGAAACGGCGTAAAGCTTATTATTGTATGAGACGGGTGTTGATGTCATCTCTCCGGCGGTTCTGACAGACTGAAGAGAATGAAGCCTTCCCAAACTGTCCGCGCGAAATTTATAGATATATCCTGCCTTTGAAGCTGTGTAAAAGCAGCCTTCCTCTGTATCTGAGGAAATTGAACAGCGTATGTCGCCCGTAACCTGAAGAGAGGAGATAAGAGCTCCGTTTTTCTTTGATAATGATAATATATGTGACGCTGCAGCTGAGCCGTCCTTGCCGTCATCCGTGCCTATAATAACGGAGCTTTCTGTAAATGCACAGCTGCTTTTGTAAAATCCGCCTACACAGGAATATGTCCATAGAGCGTCTTTTCTTTCATCCGTTCTGTTTTTGTCCGTATCCGCGGTATCAATACAGACAAACTCGGCGGCTTCGGTCTCGCCGTTCCAGAAGCCTGTGTATATTCTTTTATCCTCATAGACAATGGGGCTTAATGCCTGACCTGCAAGAGGAGCTTCAAAATACCATAATGGGGTAAGGCTTTCTTCATCAAAAGCATAAACCTTTCCGCCGTCAAGCTGAATAAATACAGTGTTTTCAGCAATAAGAGGTGAGGAAACGGAATAGAAATTTCGTCCCTGAAGCGGCACACTTGAGATTATTTCTCCGCTGCTTTTACTGAGCTTATAAAGCGAGGCTCCTGATACCGTATATATATGGTCATTATAAACTACGGGAGGGGTGGGCGCACTGCGGTAGCCGCTGCCCATTTTTGTTGCATATTTCAGTGTAACATCATCCGTCGGCGTGGGATATGAGATGACAAGGCTACTGAATTGAGCAAAGGCAGTTGCGGAGAAGGATATTAATATCAAAGCAGCAAAAACTGCGGTAAAAAGCTTTTTCATAGGCACTCCCGTGTTGTTTTTTCGGATTTTTTCGGCAGACGGTGTGCGAAAATATCAGTTTTTGTGACGCTAAAACAGAGCATTGATCTGATATTTTTTTCAGCCGGAAGGCTTTTCACTGCTTTGAGATACTAGTATTTTCCGTGCTGAAGGCTTATCGATACAAAAGAAAATGCCTTCTTCCGAACGGAAAAAGGCAAATTGTAAAGCAAAATAATACTCCCTTGGAGTAAAACCTGACTGTCACACACTCTTCCGCTTGCCCAAAAGTGATATAGGGACTTTATCGGGCAGGCATTCCGACTGACAGCTCCGGGCTGATAACGGCAATGGCGGTTGCTCAGGATTTTCACCTGTATTTCCCTGACTCCGATAAAATATATTCATTTTTTCTGATTATAACAGATAAAAATGCATTTGTCTACAGTTTTTTTTCAGTAAGAAAAATATTTGTAAAAGACCGGATATGAATTGAGGAACTGCTGAAGATCCTTTCTTAAGGAGCTTCCCGGATCATTTATTGTAAAGGCAGAGGGTGTAAGCTTATCCCCCGTAAAGCCCGTGATAACTATCCAGTGCTGTGAGCCGTATCTGTTTTTTGCACCGAAAAGAACGGGCTTACCGCTGCTTAAAATATCGTAAATACTTTTCAGATAGTCTGCCGAAGAGGTATGTACCTTGTAATCTGTCGGCCAGTAAACATTGCCTGAGGAGGAATAAGAAAGCTTTTTTGACATAGCATCGGGATATATGCTGATGCCCCTTCTGTAGGATTCGAGCATTGCAATTGAAGTAGTGGCACAGCCTATTTTGGCAATTGTTTTTCCCGAATTTCCGATATAGACATTTGCCCATCGTGTATCGGTCTGCTTATATGAGGGAACGGCGAGACTGATGCTGTTTAACTGTGGCTCACGGAATTTTAGATATGCAGAGCTGACATATCCCGTTTTGTTGCCGTGGTAAAGTATTTTTGCCCAACCGTTTTGTTGTGAGAGCACTGCGACAGCTTCACCCTTACTGAGACTGCCTATTATCTTATAGGCGGTCGAGTCTCCTGCTCTGACATTAAGAGCAGTGCTTTGGGTATTTACCGTTGCACTTTTTTCAGAAACGGTTTTTATGTAGCTTTTGTGACAGTAGCCGTAGGAATAACGGGAATAACGGACGTAAAAGAAGCTTCCGTTTTCGGATACTACCGTAACAAGGCTTCCTTTGGGAAGTGATGTCTTGACAGAGGATGTGGTTGTTGCAGAGCTTCTGACATTGAGATTTCCTGAAGCGGTATTTACTATGCCTGCCCGTGGGCTCTCTGCGGCATAAGCCTTTACAGGGGCTGCAAAAAAGCCTGCAAGCAGTAAAAGAGTTAATAGAACTGAGATTATTTTTTTCATCTGATCACCTTTTTTTTAGTTTTGTGCTTAAGCATACTGAAAGTGTATCATACATTGGTGCATATGAGAATACTCCAAATACTGTAAAAAAGCATTCTGCTTCAAACCACAGCCACCCGATTCGGGTGCAAAAAAAACAGACACCCTCCGTAAAGAGGATGCCTTGCTCCGGTAATTTTTATATTGTCAGAAGGACATATCGGCATAGATCGGATAATGGTCTGAGGAATATTTGCCGCCGTATTTTGTTCTGACTATTTTGTATTTGAAAACAGTATTTATTCTATCATTTACAAATATAAAGTCGATAGGATCGCCCTCTTTTCCCCCGTTGTAGGCGTGGAAGGTCTTTCCGTATTCGCTTATTTCTGCCATATCCTGAGTGTCTCTCAGCCCCGTTGCGATTATTCCGTTATAAAGATCGGTGTTCTTTTTAAGATTGAAGTCACCCGTAAGCACCGTAGGCATTGAGAAGGAAAGAGCAAATTCGCTGACCATTTTTGATCCGTTTACCCGTGCAAGCTCTCCCTCGTGGTCAAGATGGGTGTTTACATGTGCGTATCTTTCACCTGTATTTTTGTTTTCAAGAATCACCCAGGTGCATATTCTTCTGCAGACAGCATCCCAGCCGAAGGACACCTCATCGGGAGTTTCCGATACCCAGAAGGTGCCGCTGTCTATGAGCTTATATTTATCCTTTCTGTAAAGCACGGCAGACATTTCTCCGCAGTCCTTACTCTTGTCTCCCGTGTCTCTGCCGACACCGATAAATTCATATTCGGGCAGAAAAGCTTTAATTGTAAGATACCACTGATAGGTGCATTCCTGAATACCGACAGAATCAGGCATATTATCTCCGATAAGCTGAGGCACTATTCTGAAACGGTCTTCATATTCGCCGTATCTTACATTGTATGACATAATTCTTACGGTTTCTTCGTCGGTGATATCATATCTTGAGGCTCTTTCAGGGGTGTTGCCGAAGGCAATAACATTGATAAATGTCATCGCGATGATAAAATAATTCAGTATCATCTGAAAAAAGCTCATCATAATGTGACACTCCTTAAATCATTTTCTGATTATAATATAAGTTCAACAAGATATAAAAATCAACAAAAACAAGGAAATTTTACACATAAAGGCAAAATTTTGTCTACTTTGTGATTTCTGAGGTGTGATTTTTGTGTGAAATGATGATTGAGTTAATTTCTTGTTTACGCAAAAAACTCGTAAATGCCGCCTTTTTCCGTTTCTGTTTCGTGTATCTCTCCGTTGATTTTAAGTCTGAGCCTTTCTCCTGCAACGGAAATAACAGTGATCTTTTCGAGCTTTTTGTTGCTCCATACGGCACTTACGGAAAAACCGCCTCTTGCGCTAAGACCGCTGAAGGAGCCGGATCTCCAGGCGTCCGGAACAGCGGGGAGTACCTCAATATATCCCTCGTGGCTTTGCAACAGCATTTCAGCCACACCTGCGGTGAAGCCGAAATTGCCGTCGATCTGGAAGGGCGGATGAAGATCCCAGAGATTGGTTGCCATACATTTTGATACAGCCATCTTTACAAGGTCATATGCACGCTCTCCGTTCTTTGTTCTTGCCCATAAATTAAGCTTATGGGCGGTGGACCAGCCTGTGGAGCGGTCACCTCTTTTGTTAAGCGTTACCTCTGCCGCCTTTATCCAGTCTTCGTTTTCGCTTGTTATTATATCACCGGGATATAAGCCTACAAGATGAGAGATATGACGGTGCTTCTTTTCACCTATATCACCGTAGTATTTTTCTTCTCTGAATTCCTTTATCTGTCCCGAAAGTCCTGTTTCTACGGGAGAAAGACGGCCGATATTCTCTCTGATGTAAGAAGTGAATTCATTTTCGATCCCGAGTACCTCGGCTGCCTTTAGCGTGTCCTTCCAGCATTGAGCTATCATCTGCTGATCAAAGGCACAGCCCTTTGTATGATAATATTTATCATTATGGCATTGCTCGGGGGATGCGGAGTATTTTGAAAGAAGTGTTCCGTCCTTTTGCTCCTCAAGGATCTTTGACAGAAGAACGGACATCTCATAAAGAGCATCAAAGCCCGTATCTTTCAGGAATTTTTTGTCTCTCGTAAACTCATAATAATCATCAAAGAGCTTGACCGTAAACGCTCCCGTGCCTGCTCCCGAATGCCCTGTCTGAGGATCGGGAAGCCTTTCCATATCGTAAAGCCAGCCGCCTGTTGCGATGGCAATGCCGTTATCCTCAGAATACTTTTCGGGGAAATAGCTTCTGATATATTCGTCCGCATGCTCCTTGGCAAGTGCCTTATATGAATTGAAATAATCTATATAAGGGATAAAGCATTCGTGCAGATTTGTGTTGAAGGCAGGCCAGTAATTCATCTGAACGTTTATATTATGCCAATACCCCGAGGACCAGGGGGAGGAGTCGTATCTGTTCCATATGCCCTGAAGATTTGCAGGTCTTCCTCCGGGACGGGAGGAGCATATAAGAAGATACCTTCCGTACTGGAAGATAAGCTCCTCAAGATAACGGGAGGCTTTGTCTCTTCTGTATTTTTTCAGACTCCTGTCAGTGGTCATATCGGGGACTTCGTCCGTCTCGCCGAGAGAAATATCCGTGCGTGAAAAAAGAGCAGAGTAGTCTGCAAGATGTCTTGAATAAAGCTCCTCATATGAAAGTATTTTTGCATTTTTGAGTGCTTCGCAAACCCTTTTATGAGGTGACTCAAAGCCGTCAAGCTTCTTTTTAGGATCCTTTTCAAGAAATACCTTGCTTTCGCTTTTATAATTTGTTCCGCAGGTAAATAATAAGAGGGCAGATGTGCAGTTTTTTACTTCCAATGCGCCGTTTTTTGCCGTTACGGTGCCGTCTTCGGCAATAATATTCATCCTGCCTTCAAATAAGATATTATAGTAATCCATTTTACCTCTGATAACGATGGTGTTATCCTCGGTGAAAATCTCCGCACTTTTACCCATATTGTCGCCCTCCTTGAACAGATAGGGGCGGTTGAGAGTGACAACAGCCTTTACCGAGAAGGAGAGTGCTTCCTTTTTGTCTGCCGTGATTTTTGTCACAAAGCAATTATCGGGATAAGATGCAAAATGCTCTCTTGTGTAGCGAATCCCCTTATGTGTATATTCCGTTTTGCATAAGGCATTGTTGATGTCAAGCGATCTGCTGTAATCCTTTACTCTTTTGTGAGCGAAGGAGAGATAAAAATTGCAGAAATTGCTGAGTCCTGCCGCTCCGCCGGGGTAATCGTCACAGTAATCGCAGGGATTTGAAAGGCTGTTTTCTGTAATAAGCAGTCTTTCTACATCCGTTCTTCCGAAGATGTTTATGCCCATATAGCCGTTACCTATGGGTAAGGACCATCTTTCCCAGCCGTCATCGGGGACATTGCATTTTTTTACCTCACGCAGTGACATCTCATCATTTCTGAAGGGCGTCTGCTTTGTGTATCTTAAAATATAGCTTTTCATAATTTTTACCTCTTAATCAAATGTTACGCTGTTTCTGTATTGGGTGGGAGTCTTTCCCGTGGAATTTTTGAATACTCTGCAGAAATAATGAAAATCAAGGATGCCGCAGTGCTGTGCCACCGTCTGCACCTGAAGGGTTGTTGTTCTCAGCAGATGCTTTGCGCGGTTTATCCGCTTTTCATTGACATAATCCGTGAGAGTTTTACCCGTCTCCTTCTTAAAAAGAGCTGAAAAGTAACCGGGACTTATATTGCTGAGTTTTGCCATCTCATTGAGTGTGAGGTTTCCCGCGATATCGCTTTCAATTGTAAGAATAGCCTTCTGCACGATAGGGGAGTAGTTTTTTACCGAATGCTTTTTTACTAAAAGACAGTATTTTCTGAGCATATTCAGCATAAACTCAGGTATGTTGGTCAGTGAATTTACAGATTCTATCTGTCTTGCAAATTCCGAGGATACGCTGTCAAGATAAATGGGATGCACGCCTCCGTTTTCCGCCGCTTTTCTGAGAAGCGTATTCATTATTATACAGTAATTCTTGAGATTGCGTAATTTATCCGCAACTCTGTTTTCAAAGGAAAGAGTCGAAAATCTTGCCATCATAAGCTCTGCCTTGTGGCTGTTGCCCTGAGAAACTGCCTCTATCAGATCATTTTCAAATCTGTACCGCTCTTCCATAAGCTGAAAATTAAGTATTCCGCTGTCATTTTCGTGCTTTTCCTCAAAGTGCTTCGGAATAAACGCCACCGAGTTTTCAATGTTGATATCCGAAATCTCATAATTTCCGTCAAAAATCAGCTCAGAAAAGGAATTTATCATTCCGAAGAGCATATGTTCATCCTTTATCTGCGGAATCGAGGAATAAAAGATCTGCAATTGCTTTATGCTGCCCGGAGAAAGGGCCATTTTTTCCCCTTGCTCAAATATCTCCGTATGAGATACCTCCGCGTTTAGGTAGGGTCCTATTATAAATATCAGCTCCTTTTCACAGCGGGGAAGCTGAAAAAATATATAGTTCATCAGAAATACATCGGAAAGGTGATATACTGTTTTTGGTGAAATGTCGGGAAAAAAGTCAGTGAAGCTCTTTTTTGAATCCTCACCTCCGATAAGTGACCGAAGCCCTTTGTCAAGGCTTTCCTTGATCGGCTCATCAGGAAAAATGAGATTATTCTGGATATTGCATTCACTGAGAACTCTTTGCAAAAAGGCCAGCTCTTTATCGTAAAACACTTGCTTGCTCCCTCTTTTCATATAGGAAAAAAATACAAATTTTTTGTTCTTTTTTTTGGATTATAGTATATAACAACCTAAAAATCAATACAATTTGCATTGTTTGAATGAAAATAGTGCAAAAACATATTAAAATTATGCTAACGATATTTCTGTTGAGCATATATAATGAAATTGTACCCCGTGAGGGACAGATAATTACTTTAATAAAGTGAGGATTTTTTATGGCAAAATCAGCAAAAGAAACCAAGCTTGATGCCAACGGTTTCCGCAAATTCGGTATGCTTGATAAGATAGCATACGCAGCCGGTGACTTTGGCTGTAACATGAGCTTTGCTCTTAAAGGCACGGTTCAGACCTTCTGGTTGGTTTACATGACAATGGAAACAGGTCTTTTATCTGCATTGCTTTTACTTGTGCAGATATGGGATGCTGTCAATGATCCCCTTATCGGCAGTATGATCGATAATGACAGAAGAAAGTATAAGATGGGAAAATTCAAGACCTATATTTTTATAGGTGCCTGCGGTCTTCTTGTTGCGGGTGCGGCTGTTTTCCTTCCCTTCCCCAATGCTAATGTTGTTGTTAAGTCAATCCTTTTTGTTCTCGGATATATCATCTGGGATGCCTGCTACACCGTAGCTAATGTTCCTTACGGCTCAATGCTTTCTCTTATCACTGAGGACAGCGGCGAAAGAGCACAGCTTTCCACATGGAGAAGCATCGGCTCAATGTTCGGTAACATCGTTCCCATGATCATTCTCCCCATGCTTATCTGGCAGAAGGTAACATATGACGGAACAGGCGATTATCACACAAATCCTCTTACGGGCGAGGCTTATAAGATAGGCGATGCAGTGCTTGATCCTCTTACGGGTGAGCAGTTCGAGAACCTTCTCGGTGAGCGCGTATTCTGGGCAGCTCTTATAATGGGTGTGTTCGGCTTCGTTGCATTCCTGTTTATGGTCAAGAAGATTACCATCCGTGTTGACGAAAACTCCGTAAAGACAAATGAGGGCGGTGTAAAGTTCAATATTTTCAGTGCCTTCGGTAAGTTCCTTAAGAACCGTCCCGCTGTCGGCGCAACCGTTGCCGCTATGGGAATGTTCCTCGGTATGCAGTCTGCAACCACAGCAAATACCATTATGTTTGCAACCTATTTCAATAAGGCATCAATGTCCGGTATCGTACAGATGATAGGCTTCCTTCCCATGGTTCTTTTCCTGCCCTTCATCAAAAAGCTTGTCAATAAGTTCGGCAAGAAGGAGGCTTCCGTTGTAGGTACTATCGTATCTGTTGTAGGCGGTGTTATAATGCTTGTGTTCCCCACAGTTGAAAACCGTGACACGGCTCTCATCGTTTATCTTCTCGGACTTGTTGCCTTCGGTATCGGTATGGGCGTTTATACCTGCGTATCATGGGCTATGATGGCTGATGCTATCGACTACAACGAATGGAAATTCGGTACCCGTGAGGAGGGTATGGTTTATTCCTTACATTCATTCTTCCGTAAGCTTGCACAGGGTGTAGGCCCCTCTGTTGTGCTTGTTATAATGGGTGCACTCGGCTATGTTTCAGAGCTCGGTACTATCGGTCAGAGTGCTGAAACAGCACAAAATATGTGTTGGCTCGTTTCAGGACTTTATCTGTTCAGTGCGGTTGTTCAGTTTATAGGTGTTGCTCTTATCTATAACCTTGATAAGAAGACTCTTGAAAAAATGAACGCAGAGCTTGCAGTAAAGCATTCAGCAGAATTCTGATAATGACAGCCGGTAAATATGCCGGCTGTTTTCTTAAAAAGGAGAGAAAATACTATGAGAAGTGTAGTTAATTTCAATGCAAAGTGGTCATTCACAAAAAATGCGGACGGCATTCCGTCTGAGATCAATAAAAAATGGGATTTTGTAAATCTGCCCCATTCATGGAATGCAATAGACGGACAGGACGGCGACAATGATTTCTACAGGGGCACCGCATATTACGCAAAGTCCTTTTCCAAGGCAGAGCTTCCCGAGGCAGAAAGATACTATCTTGAAATAAGAGGTGCCAATTCCTCGGCAGATGTATATCTTAACGGAAAGAGTCTTGCTCACCACGACGGCGGTTATTCTACCTGGAGAGTTGATCTTACAGACAGCCTTGAGGCTGTAAACCTTCTTGTCATAGCAGTGGATAATACGGCAAATGACTATGTATATCCTCAGATGGCAGACTTTACCTTCTACGGCGGCCTTTACAGAGATGTCAATATCATCTGCGTAAATGAATCTCATTTTGATCTTGATTATTACGGAGCTCCCGGAATCAGAGTAACTCCCGAGGTAAAGGGAACAGGCGCTGATATTGAGATCGAGGTATACCTTACAAATAAAAAGGAAGCTCAGGATATCCGTATCATTATTGAGGATAAGGAAGGTAATACCGTAGCAGATACAGTTACCAAGGAAAACAGGTGTGTTATTTCTATTGGAAATGTGCATCTCTGGCACGGAAGAAGGGATCCTTATCTTTATACCGCAAGAGCAGAGCTTATTGAAAACGGTGAGGTCATCGACAATATTTCAGCACGCTTCGGCTGCCGTACATTCAGAATAGATCCCGATAACGGCTTTATTCTTAACGGCGAGGAATATCCCTTAAGAGGTGTATCCCGACATCAGGACCGTTGGGGTAAGGGCAATGCACTTTCAAGAGAGGATCATGAGGAGGATATCGCTCTTATTATGGAGGTCGGTGCTACCACCATCCGTCTTGCACATTATCAGCACGATCAGTATTTCTATGATCTCTGCGATGAAAAAGGTCTTGTTATCTGGGCTGAAATTCCCTATATTTCAAAGCATATGCCTAAGGGCAGAGAGAATACCGTTTCTCAGATGAAGGAGCTTATTTCCCAAAATTATAACCATCCCTCAATAGTTGTATGGGGACTTTCAAATGAAATAGGCATCGGCGGAAGCGATGATGACCTTCTTGAAAACCACAGACTTCTCAATGACCTTTGCCACGAGATGGATAAGACCCGTCTTACTACGATTGCCGCAGTTTCAATGTGTGATATCAATGATCCTTATCTTCAGATCCCTGATGTTGTTTCTTACAATCATTATTTCGGCTGGTACGGCGGAGAGACCGATATGAACGGTCCTTGGTTTGACAATTTCCATAAGACTCATCCTACGATTCCCATCGGCTGCTCTGAATACGGCTGTGAGGCTCTCAACTGGCATACCTCAACTCCCACTCAGGGCGATTACACAGAGGAATATCAGGCATATTATCACGAGGAGCTTATAAAGCAGTTCTTCTCAAGAAAATATATGTGGGCGACTCATGTATGGAATATGTTTGACTTCGGCGCAGATGCAAGAAACGAGGGCGGTGAAAACGGACAGAATCATAAGGGCCTTGTAACCTTTGACAGAAAATATAAGAAGGATTCCTTCTATGCTTATAAGGCATGGCTTTCAGACGAGAAATTCGTTCACATCTGCGGCAAGCGTTATGTTGACAGAGTAGAGGATGTTACAAAGGTAACCGTATATTCCAATCTTCCCGTTGTTGAGCTTTTTGCAAACGGCGTTTCTCTCGGAAAGAAGGAGAGTGCAGAGCATTTCTTCTATTTCGATGTTCCCAATAAGGATGTAACCGTTCTTAAGGCTGTTGCAGGTGAGTTTACGGATGAAAGCCTTATCCGAAAGGTAGATACCTTCAATGAGGAATACCGTCTCAGAGAAAAGGGCGCAATTCTCAACTGGTTTGATATTGATGCTCCCGAGGGCTTCCTTTCTCTTAATGATAAAATGAGCGATGTCATAGCAACTGCTCAGGGTAAAATGATATTTATGAGTCTTGTCGGCAAGCTTATGGGCGGCGGAGAAGACGGAAAAATGAAGGCAGCAGGCTTTGAGGTAGGTCCTGAGATGATGGCAATGATGGGCGGCTTTACTGTTCTCAGACTCTTCACTCTTATGGGCGGAATGATGGATATTAAGTTTACAAAGGAAGAGCTGCTTGCTCTCAATGCTCAGCTTAATACCATTCCTAAGCCTCAGAAATAATTTTTACGGGACGGCAGAGCGCTGTCCCGTTTTTTCCCTCTTCACGGAAAGTTGAGGAATCATATTACTCACTTTAATCATTTTGTGTTTCGCACTTGGTCTGCCCGGCGAGGGTTCCCAACGAAAAACAGTTCACCGGACTGTTTTTCTCCCCTTCTCGCAATTGCAAGCTTGAGAGATTTCGCACTCTGCTAAGTGCCACAAGAGGCTCTGCCTCTTGACACCGTGAGTTTTTGAAAAAGCTCACGCAAAACTTTTCCCCGGCACTCCCGTGCCGACATCATTCCCCAACTTTCCGTGAAGAACTAAAAAAACGGCCACTTTCCGAAGTGACCGTTTTTTTCTGCAGTTTATTTAAGCTTTGTGATTGTCTGTCTTATCTTTTTTGTGCACCGCAGGAGCAGCAGAAATTACCTGTATTCTGAGCATTACAGTTAGGGCATATCCATGCTGATGCAGCGGGGGACTGAGGTTGAGAGAAGGGATTTGCCTGAGGCTGAGAGTAAGGATTTGCCTGAGGTTGACCGTAGGGATTTGCCTGAGGCTGAGCATAGGGATTTGCCTGAGGCTGAGCATAGGGATTTACCTGAGGCTGAGAGTAAGGATTTACCTGAGGTTGAGCATAGGGATTTACCTGAGGCTGAGCATAGGGATTTGCCTGCGGCTGAGCATAGGGATTTGCCTGCGGCTGAGAGTAGGGATTTCCCTGGGGCTGACCGTAGGGGTTCATCTGAGGCTGAGAGTAGGGATTTCCTTGGGGTTGTCCGTAGAAATTACCCTGAGGCTGATTATATGCATTATATCCCATATTTATATTGGGTGCTGTGAATTTGCCGGGGGCAACGGTGTTAAGGATATTCATTGCAAGCTGATAATACTTTGCAAATTCCTCGCTTGCCTCAAGTATCTCGCTGTCATTGAGTGTAACTGTGAATTCATCAAAAAACTGATGATTTACGGTAAATTCAAGAACGAAATCATATGTTACGGTAAATCTCGGAGGATTATAGCTTACGCTTTCTCCCTCGGAATTTTCATAATATTCCTCTTCTCTGTTTTCTTCAAGCTTGAAATTACAGCCTGCTACTGCAGATAAAGGAATTATGTCGGGATTTCTTCTGTCCCAGTCATTGCGGCTGTATCTTGAAACAATAAAGCAGCCTCTTGCTGAGTCAATATAAAACTTTGTATCTTCTCCGAAAACACGGTCTGCATTAAAGGAATTAAGGTTCTGTCTGTTCTGCTCTCTGTAAGCAAGCTGCTGCTTTATTTCATCGACGGTTGAGCTTCTTCTGTCACTGAAGAAAGGAGAGAGCAGGCCTGCACAGTCCTTGCACATATTGCCGTCCTCAAGCTTTCTGTTACCCAGTAAGCCGATCTTGTTGCCGCAGATGTCGCAGAATTTTTTGTCAAAAAGTCCCATAAAAATGCCTCCTTTTATTAATCGCTGAGACCGACGGAATGTCTGAGAATACTTCTTGCATCGCTTGAATCAACAACAGCATCATTGTTTATGTCGGCTGCAAGCAGGAAGGCTTTGCCGAGGCTTTCAAGTCCGACAGCCTGTCTCAGAGCCAGTCTTGCATCCGCAGAGGATGTCTCACCGTTTCCGTCAGCATCATATTTTACAACTATCACATATTCGCTGATAAGCTTTGATGCCTTATTGGTTATCTGTATTTTTGAATCAGAGCCGATATACTTATCTGAATCGGGAGCAACGCCCTTGAAATTCAAAAGGGTAAAGTATTTATTTTCAATGCTTGCCTTAACATCTGCAGGAGATGTGTTTTCGGGTACATAAACGATCTTTGCAGTATGATCGACGGTATATGTGCAGCCCTTCTTTAATATAAGCTCTGCGGGAAGGGGCATAGGATAAGCACAGGTATCGCATTTTTCATCGAAGTCTGCATCCTTATGAGCAGATTTTTCATTTGTTACCGCCTTACAGGAAGCATCGGTACATTCCTTCCAATGTCCGTTTGCATCACTTTTCCAGGCTGAGGGAGTATGTGTGTGAGAGGCGGGAATAGTATAATTGAAGCCGATAATTGCCGTGCCGTATTCCTGATCTGCAGGAGGGGCGTATACTATAGCAGTATTGCCGTTTATTGTTGCTGAGACATCCTGATATCCGTCATCATCAACATAGAAAATGTAGTCATTGACAGCATAAAGAGTGATGTTGACATCATATTTATGTCCTGCAGCGAATTTGTCTGTTGCAGAAAGCTTTGTATAAGGGCTTGAGGTGGTATCGTACCATTCGACAGAATGGATCTCATAACCTGCCTTTGTGCTTACTGCAGTCATATCGGGAGTATTTCCTGCTACGGGAGCATCAATGCCTGTAACGGTTATAACCTCAACAGGAGTTTTATACTTGAAGGAGATTATTGCTTCATCTTCGTTTCCCATGCTGTATACTTTTGCGTATTTTCCGTTGATTGAAGCGGAAATATCGGGAATAGGATAATCAGGATCAAGGTTGAATTTGTAAATACCGGTTGTTTCGAGGTATATGTCAACCGTATATTCTCTGCCTTCCGAGAAGCTTGTGATGTTGCTTATATAATTGCCGTAACCGTCTGTTGAATCAAACCATTCAATATTTGCAATTCTATAGCCTGTTCCGGTAACTGTTCCGAGCATATCTGCCGTTCCGCCGGCAAAGGGTACTGCAATGTCTGTGACCGAAACTGATGTGATGTCCTGAGGAATTGTGTAGTAGTAAAGTATCTCACAGTAGAGATTGCTGGAGGCATCCTTATTTACCTGAGCTGTATCTCCGTTGATTTTTGCCGTAGCGACAACATCACCGTTGCTCGTTTTGAAGGTAAATCCGTCTTTTGCTCTGATGCATATCAGAAGACGGTAGGTTTTTCCTGCTTCGAAGGTATCGCTTTCCTGAAGATCATTGTAGCTTCCGAACTGTCCTTCCCAGCTGATGTCTGCAATCTCATATGCGTCGCTGTCAATGGTGCAGGAGAAATCCGGTGCTTTGCCGGCTTCAGGAATTTCAATTGAGCTTACATTGATATTCGTTATTACGGGACTTACGGTATAAGATATCTTTAAGCCTGCGGCTTTACCGCCGTTTGTCACGGCATATATCGGCTCTGCTGCCGTGCCGTTGATTTTTGCCGCGAAAGCAGGACAGTCATCACCGTCTGTTTTAAGCTTTGTGCCGGGATTTGCCTGTACAAAAACTTCTACGGTATACTTATGGTTAGCTATAAACTTGTCGGTTGCTGTCATAGGCTTGTTTGCCGTATCGTCATGCCAGCCGACCATTGAGACTGTATATGTGTCTGAATGGGGTAAGGCCTCAAAATCGGGAGTATCGTCCATCTGAGGAATATTTAAGCCGGTTATAAAGACATTCGGGATCTCTTTGTATTCGCAGGCATCGAATGTATAAGATACAACAAGTATTTCGCTGATATTATAGCCTGTGATTCCTGAAACCTTTGCTTTATTTCCGTTTATTGTAACATTGACATCGGGGGATATTCCATCAGTCTTGAATTTATATCCCTCTGCTGCCTTTATTACTATTGCAACGGTGTATGTGGAGCCTTCAAAAAATAATGAATTGCGCTTATTTAAATAGACGCTTTGGTTGGCGTTGACCTTGCGACTCCAGCTTACGCCGTTTTTTGAGAATTCCGACTGTGCATCGAACTGCGTTGTGGATGTACAGCCCGTGCCGTAGGTTGCATTATAATCGGGAGCAACTCCGGGACGCGGGGTGTCAATATCTACGATTGTAATTCCTTCTCTTATCGTTACTGCCTCTGATACAGGATTTATTGCAGGGAAAATGCCTGCAACCATGACAATCGAGAGCATGATCGAAAGGATCGCTGAAAAGAGTCTGTTTTTGTTCATTTGAATCCGCTCCTTTTGTTTTCGTCAGTTAAGGTCTTGACCTGACAAAAATATTTTGATAATATTGATAATAACAGAAAAAATAAAATTAATTTCAACTGCTATAATCTGATTACAGTTTAACTTATTACTATGTTCCGTGTCCCCACACCGTGTAATTAAAAAAGTGTAGTTTTTGAGTTTTGCCGTTAAATAGTGTGGGAAAAAGTGTGGGATGCGGATAAATTTTTTTATTGCGGAGATTATTATGAAAAACAAGGTGTTTTTGATTCCCTTGGTATTATCAGCGATGCTCTCCCTTTGCGGCTTTAAGTCTACGGGAGAAAAGAATATGAGCCTCGCTGTTATCTATGGTGTTGCGGCTGTTACTTCCGTTATCGTTTTTCTTGTTTATATTTTCGGTATCAGGAAAAAGAGTCCCTGGTTCGTTCTGTTGTTTTCCTCTGTGTTTGTCGTGAATGTGGGGTATTTTTCCCTTTCAGTTTCAAAATCTCTTGAGGAGGCTCTTCTTGCAAACAGAATATCATATCTCGGCTCAGTATTTCTTCCCATGTCGATCCTTATGATAATTCTTGATATAACAAAGACAAAATACGGAAAGCTTTTTACAGGAACGCTTATCGGTGCGGGTATTTTGATCTTTTTACTGGCGGCAAGCCCCGGCTACCTTGATGTTTATTACAAGGAAGTAAGCTTTGTGATCATTGACGGTGTTTCTCAGCTTGATAAGGTCTACGGACCTCTTCATATAATCTATCTTTTTTATCTGCTGATATATTTTTCTGCAATGATCACTTTGATTATTATAAAAACCGTAAAGAAGAGAATAGACAGTATAGGTGAGGCACTTATTTTGTTGGCTTCTGTATTTGTAAATATCGCAGTCTGGCTATTTGAACAGTTTATCAGATTGGATTTTGAAATTCTTTCCGTTTCGTATACAATAACTGTACTTTTTCTGCTTTGCTTGTGTTTTCTTATTCAGGAAAATGAAAAGAAAAGCCTTGCCGCAAGGGTAGGCTGTGAAGAAGATGCTGTATTGCCGAAAAAAACAGAGCTTACCGAAGAAAGCGGCGAAACTAAAGAGGCTATCCCTGCAGAAAGCTTTGAAGCAGACAAAAACAGCTTTAATCAGGATTCAACCCGTGCAGATGAAAATAACTTTATTGCAGACACGGATGAGGACTTCTTTGAAACCGAGGAGTATCGCAGTTTTATGTACGGTCTCGGACAGCTCACTCATACGGAGAATATAATTTACGGTTATTATATTGAAGGAAAATCAACAAAGGAGATCCTTGCTTTACTTGATATAACGGAGAATACGCTTAAATATCATAATAAAAATATTTACGGAAAACTCGGAGTTTCGTCAAGAAAGCAGCTTAAGGAAATCGCTTATAAGATCAATAATGCATAAAATCAGCGCTCCCCGAAAAAAGGGAGCGCTGATTTAATAATCTGACTCGTATTCGTGAGAGCCGGCATTTAATATTACTCGTAGCTGTGAGATTCTGTCTGAATCGGGATCATCTTGATAAAAGCCTTCTCGGCAGAGGATAACAGAAAGCTCTTACTCGTTTTTCCAAAGCTCGGGATCATAATAATATAAGGGCTTCCACGGTCTTTGATAATCCGTTCCGACTCTTTTATATCCGAATGCGGCTTCGTTATTTCCGAGAAGCACGGCATTGTCTATCCTTGCCCAGCCCTCTGTTGCATTGCCTCTTTCGATTCCTATATGGTAGTTTGTACTTTCGGGGACCGTAAAATCCATCTGAACATCCTGCCATTCGGTGTTTGAAAAATCCTTTGATGCAATAAGCTCACCCGTATCAAGCCTTCTTACAAACATACGGCAGGTGCAGCCTGAGGTCTGAAGCCTTGCCCAGAAGCAGCAGGGTTCAGCGGAGGAAATATAAAGTCCCTGATATATAGCGGCATCACCCTCATCAAGATGGGCAATATAGCCGTATGCCTTATCTTCCTGACCTGCTTCGTCTAAGCCGACACCTACAGAATCGGGATTTTTGTTTTTTCTGTCGCTCCAGAAAACAAAGCCGCCGTTTTCAAAGCCGCCGTTAAGGAAGCTTTTTGAAGAGTGAAAGAAATTCATATCGGTTATCTGTGTTTCAAAGAAGTTCGGCTCAATTGCATCTATTGTGTTTCTCTCAAAGCGGAGCTTTGTTACGGGCGGATAACCGTTTCTTGTTGTGTAAGGATTGTAATTCCAGTTGCCCACCGTCTGAAAATAATTATCGTGAACATAAACATTTCTTACTTCTATCCTGCTCTGGTCGGGACAGTCGATTCCCCAGAGTATCATTCCGAAGGCCTTACAGTGATCAGAACGAAGCTCGTTGTGATCTATTTCAATATTAAGTGACGGCTGCGGCTCATCAGAAGACCACCATTCGCTTTTTCTCGGATCCTTATAAGAAGAGAAGATATATACGGAATCATCTCCTGTGTTCATTTTACAGCCCGTGATCCTTACATTCTGACAGTTCATAAGGCAGATGCCGTCGCCGTTGCCGTGGCTCCAGTTATCTATTTTAACATTTTTTATAAGCCCGTTTCTGCTTGTAAAGGGCATCAAAGCATATGAATGATAGTTTGTGATATGTATATCGGATATTGTAAAGCCGTCAACCCTGTAAAAGCCGATGGGACATATCTTTATAATAAGCTCAGGCACATCATCGGGCATCATCCTTACAGTACCGTTGCCCGTGATCCTGATATTTTTTGTGCCCTCGGGTGCGAATATAAGCGGATAATTATAGTACCATAAATGGCTCCACTTTATGTCGGCTGATATATTATGACCGTATTGCGGTTTGTACGGTATATATCCGCCGTCTACAGGCTTTACATAATCATCCTGCGAGCTGCTCTGAAAAAGCTCTGCACCGTCCTCAAAATGAAGCTCAACATTATCCCTTAATATGATACCGCCGCTGAGAAAGACCTTGCCCCTTGTCAGTATAACGGTGCCGCCGCCGCTGTTATAAGCATCGTCAATGGCTCGCTGTATAGCCTCACGGTCATTGGTTTTTCCGTCTCCCTTTGCATTATAGGGCGCATCCGTTACATAAGCTCTGAAGGAACTGTTCATATCAAAAACCTCACAAAATCGATGTTAATTATATTCTATCACACGGGCTTTTCTTTCTCAAGGATATATTTCAGTTATTTTTATCTGATGAAAGCCATTTTCAGGAGGCTATAGAAGCTTTTTGCGCATAAAAATATTTGCCCGCAAGAAAACGGCTTCGCCGTACGCCTGCGGCGAAACGCTTTCGTATAGTCCATCGCCGAGGGAAGTTTACTTCCCGTTCGGCGGGACATATAATCTTTTTACTTTATAGGAAGGAATTTCCTATAAAGTAAAAAAAGAGCATCCGCTTAAGCGAATGCCCCCTTAGAAAGTTATTGCTTTGCTCCGTTGTCGAACATTTCAAGAGTCTTTACTGTTGCGGCGAAGCAGTTTTCAATACCCTTCTTGTTCATATTTGTGTATGTATCAAGGCGGGTGTGATAGTATCTTTCAAGCTTGTGATTAAGTCCCGTGATACCGGCTGCTCTGAATCCACCCTGAGTAAATGCGGCAGCATCAACAGCACCGCCGAGGGGAGGTATCCAGCCCTTTTGGCAGGAAACTCCGACCTCCTGAGCTGCTTCATAGAAGAGATCTGCAAGCTCGGCATCGGATTTTACCGTACCGTTGAGATCACGGTAGTTTGCCATAAGATACTTTGGATCGTTAATAGTATCAAATGAATAAATGAAGGTGGGAACATCCTTATATGCATCGGGATGGGCATCTACCCATGCCTTTGCACCGCGAAGACCTATCTCCTCTGAACCTGTAAGAATGACACCGATCTCTGTGTTTTCAAGCTCGATTCCCGCATCCTTGAGAGCCTTGAGAACTGCGATACCCATATAACAGCCTGTAAGGTTGTCGTTTGCACCGTCAACAACTCTGTTGTAGTTTTCCATAAAGTAAAGACCGATAACAAAGGGTACGAAGATAAGACCGATGAGACCTGCCTTTGTGAGAGGATCGGACATATCGGGCATACCGAAGCCGATTCCGTTCTTTGCGACACTTATTATTGAGATAATAAGATAGTAAAGAGCTCCGAGAGCAACAGATATTGCGTGTCCCTCAAAGCCTACTCCGCCCAGAGCATAGTTTACGGGCCATTCCCAGGTGGCATCAGGATGACCGTTGAAGATTATTCTTCTTTTTGTTTCGCCTGTGCATTTCTTGACGGCGGTCACATTGTGGCTGGTCTTTTCCTTGAAAAGACGGTCAAGAGTTTTTTTATAGAGACCGAATTCAAGAATGGTAAATGCAAAGCCTGCAATAATAAGAGGAATTGCAAAAACCGGTGCAAAGAAGAAAAGAACAACAGACATAAGCACGAAGGTGCAGGTGAAATATATCCAGCCGTAAAATGCCTTAGGGTTTACCTTGAAGGACTCAACCTTTACATCCTCACAGCCGCATTCGTTTTTGAGAACCTGTGCCATATATTCGCAGGATTTTTTCTCTCCCTCTGAGCCGGGATCTCTTTTGCCGAAGGTTTTTATGATGTGAGTTATCTCATCTATCATATACTGAGCGGCATTTTCCTTTGTGTCAATGATTTTTTTCAGATCCATAATAACGCTCCTTTAACAATAAATTAACACAATATTATCATTACATTTACAATTTTGTCAACTAAAATATCGGATTTGTAGGAATAATTAATATATTTTCATTTGCGTGTCAATGTGCCATATTTTATAGATAAACAAACAATGTCTCAAGTATTAAAAAATTGTAAATAATTCGTCAAAATATTGAAAAGACTTATTTTTATGCTTATAATTATACAGATTATATGATTTTTGTCTCAGTATCGAGACCATAAAGGGTGAAGAGAATGAAACTTGAAAACATCCCCACTATAAGAGATCTTCTGGATATTGCTCCCGAAAAGCATAACGACAGAGCTTTTATTAAATACTTAAGAGACGGTGCTGTTGTAGAGAGATCCTTCAGTGAGGTAAGAAGCGACAGCCTTGCCTTCTGCAGAAAGCTTCGCAATGAGCTGCCCGAAAGAACACATATAGTAATAATCAGTAAGACTACATACGAATATATGATCGCGATGACGGGTATTCTTATCAGCAATAATGTAGCGATTCCCGTTGATCCCGATTCCTCAGCAGAAGAGCTTTCAAAAATTATGAAGGATGCTGATGCGACAGCTATAATTTATGAGCACAGTATGGAGGACAGAATAAATGAGCTTAAAACTCTTTATCCTGCTCTCAGCTTCACCTTTGATATCGGCACTCCCGAGGAATTTGCCGGTATCTATGAAAAGTATTCCGATGCATCCGAATATGCTTCTCTTTCCGATATAAGAATGGAACCCGAAGCTTGCTCGCTTATAATTTATACATCAGGTACAACAGGGGATAAGAAGGGCGTTATGCTCTCAAGCAATGCACTTGTTGCCAATCTTATGTTTACTCCCTATAGTGATATAGTTGTCCGTGCGGATGTTATTCTTTCTATTCTCCCCATGCACCATATCTTCTGCTTTGTTGCAGGATATTTAGGACCGCTTAAGATAGGCAGCTGTATCTGTCTTAACGGTGAAATGCGTGACCTTTTCAAGAATATGCTTATTTTTAAACCCCATCAGATACGCGTTGTTCCGATGATCGCTCAGGCACTTCTGGGCCGTATTCGTGCAATTCAGGCTAAAAATCCCGAGCTTTCCCCCAAGGAGGCTGCTGCTCTTGTTACCGGAGGAAATCTTGATGTGTTGCTTTCGGGCGGTGCTTATCTTGATCCTGCTCTTTGCCGTGCATTTGATGAGTACGGAATTTTCCTTCGCCAGGGCTACGGTATGAGTGAGGCAGGCTGTAAGATCACTGTTCCCGATTTTGATTGCTCATATGAAAGTGTCGGAAGACTTATGGATATCGTTGATGTGCGTATCGTCGGCGGTGAGATCCAGGTCGATACCCCCTGCAGAATGTTAGGCTATTATAACCGTCCCGAGGAAACAGCGGAAGCAATCACTGAGGACGGATGGCTTCGCACGGGTGATATAGGAAAGGTCGGCGAGGACAGACAGCTGTATATCACCGGCAGACTTAAAAATCTCATAATTCTTTCCAACGGAGAAAATGTTTCTCCCGAAGGGATTGAAAACAGATATATGACCAATAAGCTCGTAAAAGAGGTTATTGTATATGCAGATAAGGACGTTATCGTTGCGGAGATATATCCTGATGAGGAATATGCTCAGCAGGCAGGAATAACGGATATGACGGCTTCTCTTGAAGAGTTTACCGAGAAACTCAATGAGAACGCTTTGCCCTCACACATTGTTGCAAGGCTTATTGTACGCAATACGCCTCTTGAAAAGACCGCTCTCGGTAAGATCAAGCGCGGCGTTAACTGAAACGGAGGAGAGGACCTATGAAGCCTCAGAACGGAGAACAGATATATAATTTGATCCATTCTCAGGAAATGGTACAGTATATGTGGAAGTATTCCGTACATAAGCAGTCAACTCAGATTCCTCTTGCTATAGCTTTTGAAGAGGAACTGGATCTCAGTATTCTTGCCCGTGCCGTGAATGTGGAGATCGAAAGAAATGACTGCCTTCGTCTTCGCATATTCCGCGACGGATTAAAGGTAAAGCAGTATTTTCTTGATGAATATAAGCTTGATAAGATCCTTTATAAGGAGTTTTCCTCAAAGGAAGAACAGGTAAGCTATTTTGACGGTGTTGCTTCCTCCAAGCTTGACGTGTTCGGCGGAGAGACATTCCGTATAATATTCTTCCGTACATTTGAGAATAAATACGGTATTTTCATTACTGTGTCACATATGATGATGGACTTCGTGGCAGTATTTATGTTCTTTAAGGATCTTATTGCCGTTTATGACAGTCTTAAAAACGGCACTCCTATGCCGAAGCCCCTTGCAAAATACGAGGATATAATAAAAAAAGAGCAGGATGATCCTGCACTTGAAGAGCGCATAGCCAGAGATGCAAAAGAGCTTGACGAATGGATGGCAAAGGACAGAATACCTTTTTACAATGCTGTCAACGGCACAAGGGTGCTTGATCTTCAGAGAAAGCTCTTACATAATAAGGATATGACAATGCCTCATATCTATCTTCCCGTGCTTGATTCGACACATTTTATAAAGTGCCATCTCAGTGATGAGGACAGTAAAAAGATATCAGATTTTATAAAAGAGAATAATCTCAGCGCCGAATGGGTGATTCAGCTGGGCTTCCGTATATATTTTTCGAAGCTGAACCGTCATACAAATGATACCCTTTTCTGGGTGCTTTGTCCCAGAAGAAGGACCGTAAAGGAAAAACGATGCGGCGGCACACTGGCTTCTCCCATGCCCTGGAGAGAGATTATTGACGATAACAGCTCATTTATTGATACTGTCCGTCAGCTGAGTGAATCACAGATATTCTTATTCCGTCACTCGGATGTTCCCTTTTCCGAGGTCAGACAGATGGAGAGAGACCGCTACGGACTTTCTCTTATGCAGACAGCGAACAGTATGATGTTTTCCTATCTTCCCGCAGGTGAAAATGCCTTCGGAGACAGAAAATATGACTTTTCCGCATATAATTTCGGACATTATGTTATGCCCTTATACACACTTGCAATGCAGGAGGCTTCAAGCGGCAGATATGTTTTTTCTTACATACACCGCACCTTCCTTACAAAGGATGAGGAGGTCCTCTCGTTCCACGACGGTGTTGTTCGGGCTATTCTTGCAGGTGTGTCCGAGCCCGATAAAACAATAGGTGAAATTCTGGAGGAAATATAAATGACAGAGATACTTGAAATACTTAAGGAAATTATTTGTGATTATGTTGAGATCGATGCCGATGATATTACCGCGGATGCTTCTCTTCGCTATGATCTGGGTGCATCCTCTTTCGATCTTATGAATATTGCTGTTGCGATAGAGGAAAGATTTAATGTAAAAATGTCAAATGCTTCTCTTCCCAAGATCAAAACAGTCGGCGATATCGCAGAGCTTCTTAAGGATAAAATATAAATGAAAAAAAGACAGAATCTCCTGTGAGGTTCTGTCTTTAATTATGTATAAATAATTATATTTAATATAAAGCCGCTCTTTCATACGCGAGGCGTATATCATCTGCGAAGCAGATATCAAAGCTTAAGTTATATCATCCGGGACCATATGGAACGGATATGATTGAAAAAAGTCACCTTTGTCGGAAGACAAAAGTGACTTTTTTCGTGGTGGGAACAACAGGGCTCGAACCTGTGACCCCCTGCTTGTAAGGCAGGTGCTCTCCCAGCTGAGCTATACTCCCTGGTGCCGGTGACCGGACTTGAACCGGTACGTTGTCGCCAACGAGGGATTTTAAGTCCCTTGCGTCTGCCTATTCCGCCACACCGGCTTGCCTATGTCTTTTATATTATATCCATCCGAAGTGAGTTTGTCAAGTTTTTTTTGCGGTAATTGCAGAATAATTTTTTTGTGTATTTTTATTCATTTTTTTGTGTTTTTTTGCTGATTTTATAATTGCATATCAGTGCAATTAATGATAAAATTAAATTAATAACAGATGAGAAGGGGTAGTTATTATGTCCGGAGAAAAGAAGACCAAGTATATGAAAAGATCCGAAATCATAACCTTCGGTATCGGACTTTTCGGAATTGCGTTGCTGACCGGCTGGATGCCTGATTACACGGCAACATTTTTTGCGGATTTTGCTTTCAAGGGAAAGGGCTTTGATCCTGATTTTATGTCAAATATGATATCAATGGTGTTTCTTGCAGCGGGTATCATAGGAGCGGTCTGCGAGCTTGTTATAGGATATCTTGTTGATAATACGAGAACAAAATTCGGTAAGGTAAAGCCGTGGGTAGGCTTCGGAGCAGTTCCGCTTGCCGTTATTTCCATGCTGGTTTTTGTTTCTCCCGATACGGACAATCAGACGGTAGCAGTCATATGGATGTTTGCGATATATTCGCTGTATACTATGGTATGCTGTGCCGTAGAAAGTCCTGCAAACTGCTTCGGCGCACTTTGCTCTCCCGATCCTGCTGAGCGTTCGAGTGCAATTTCAATTGCATCTTTTCTTCGTTCCGTAGGACAGTCGGGCGGTATGGTAGTTATTCTCGTTGTAGGTCTAATAATGAAAGCGGTTATGGGACAGCAGCAGTTTAAAAATGCAGAGGGACAGGGACTTGATCTTGTTATAGCAACAGGTATCTGTGCTCTCGGAATTATCCTTTTTGTAATGATATTCTTTGTAAATAACAGAGAAAGAGTCCCCTTTACTCAGGAAAAGGTGAGTCTTAAGGATGCAGTAAAGGTGGTCTTTACAAATAAAAACCTTCTTATGGTATCTCTTACAAAGCTCTGCGGCTTCGGAAGAGGAGTATACGGTACAGTTTCTCTTTACATAGCAATATATCTTCTCGGCTCAAAGGATCTTAAGCTCGGTCTTTTGCTTCCTATGGGTATCGGCACTGCAGTCGGCACGCTTCTTGTAAATTTTGTGCTTAAAAGATTCTCAACCAAGCAGACCTTTATTTTATTCAGCTTATACGGTGCTTCCTCTCTTTCGATCCTTTTCTTCGTTTCAAGAGGTATAGGTTTCAATGACGGATTGATAATTCCTTTCCTTATTCTCAATTTCTTCTGCGGACTTCAGCACGGTAATACGAATGTTACTCCCAATATAATGATAGCGGACTGCGTTGATGAAATTGAATATAAAACCGGCAAAAGACAGGAGGGACTTGCTTATGCCGGCTACGGTCTTTTCTCGAAAATCGCCTCTGCCTTTACAAAGGCACTCGGTCCCTGGCTTCTTTACACCTGGTCCGGATATCTTGTATCTACCGATGCTAATGTCGCATATGCCGCGCAGACCGATGCAACACTCAATAAGCTTCTTATGATCTATACTATAATTCCTGCAATATTTGTTGTTCTTCAGGCAGTGCCCATGTTCTTCTATGATATGGTAGGGGATAAGAAGGACACTATAGTAAAGACGCTTATTGAAAGAAGAGCCGCTGCTGCGGACAAAAATTCTTAAGTAAAGGGGGAGTCTTGAATGTCACAGAAAGAAAAGAGCTTTAATATAAAGTTATATGCTGTTGCTGCATTTGTTGCTGTTGCAGTATTTCTTGCGGTAGTATGTACTGTTACCTTTAAGGCAAAATATACCGCGTTTCATCCCGATAAGTTAGCTGAGGTATTTGTTGAAAATATCGCACAAAGCGGAGACGGATATAATGCATATAAAAACACCCTTGTCAGCAAGAATATGAAATACGGAGATTTTATCCGCAAGTATTATATTGAGCCCAATGCGGTGGGTGAGGACGGAACGGTTCTTTCGGATGAGGCTCTTAAATCAAAGAAAACTCTTGAGGATGACGGCACTCTGGCGGGACAGCTTATTGAGCGTATGTATCCTGTTTATAAGGAGCTTATCGACACTAACGGCTGGGATAATTATGATCTTATTTTTTCTGAATATATCAAAGAGCTGAAGCTTGCGAGAGAAGAGATATTCGGAGACCGTTTTTTCAATGATGAGGTCTTTTTCTCAGCATTTGAAGCAAATGTTTCCTCTTATTCCGATTTCCTGACGGGAACAGAGGATGTATTTGATGAGAATACAGGACTTCAGCTGTCCGAAAAAACAGTGGGAAAATATGAAGAGGTGTACGGTGAGGATTACAGCTTTACAGCAAAAATAACCTCAGAAAAGCCTGTTGATATGAATGAGTATATAAAGGACTTCTCAGAGAAGCTCCCCGGAGAATACGGCGTTTCACCCGAGGATATCAGCGAAGTGAAAAAATATGCAGTGGATGTATTTTTGTATGAGGGCTTCAGTGTCGCCGCAGTTGAGGTGACCGTCGTGAAAATAGGGTATTCCTGGTATGTAGACAATGTTTCTACCGATACAAAGGTACTCTACAGCTTTTATCATTGATTTTTAAATAGTAAGTAAACGGTCAGCCGTCGGAAATATTTTTATTTCCGACGGCTGTTGTTTAAAAAGGTTTCAGGTTTGTAATCACTTTTGTGTAAAAATATGAAGAAACAATGGTAAACATATTCAAATTTTGTAGGCTTTTTCAGTAATGGTAACAAAAAAGAAATAATTTTATAAATAAAAGGGCTGCTTTTTGTTGACTTTAGTTGTATGTTGTAGTAAAATTGAATCGTTATAATGTCATTATGAGGCATTGTGACTTGTCGGAACTGAAAAATCAATAACAGCATTGTAATATGGGGTAATGACAAAAATGAAGCATTATGATTATCTTATAGTCGGCAGCGGTCTTTTTGGTGCCGTATTTGCCTATGAGGCAAAAAAGAGAGGAAAAAGCTGCCTTGTTCTTGAAAAAAGATCTCATGTGGGCGGAAATATATACTGTGAGGATATCGAAGGTATAACGGTACATAAATACGGAGCACATATCTTCCATACAAGCAGTAAGCGTGTCTGGAATTATGTAAATGAATTATGTGATTTTAACCGCTATACCAATTCACCTATAGCAAATTTTAAGGGCGAGATATATAACATGCCCTTTAATATGAATACATTTTCAAAGCTCTGGGGGATTTCCACTCCTGCTGAAGCTAAGGCTAAGATCGAAGAGCAGAGCTCAAAGATCAAGGGCGAGCCGAGAAATCTTGAGGAGCAGGCAATAAGCCTTGTCGGTGAAGACATTTACAGAAAGCTTGTCAAAGGCTATACGGAAAAGCAGTGGGGAAGAGACTGCACAGAGCTTCCTGCCTTTATAATAAAGCGTCTTCCCGTAAGATATACATATGATAATAACTATTTCAATGACCGCTATCAGGGAATTCCCATCGGCGGATATAATGTTATTATAAATAAGCTTCTTGAGGGCATTGAGGTTATGACCGATACTGATTATAACAGTGACAGAGAGAAGTTCAATGCAATGGCAGACAGAATAGTTTATACGGGAACGCTTGATTCCTATTTTGATTACAGCTTGGGAAAGCTTGAATACAGAAGTCTTCACTTCGAATCCGAGCTTCTTGATGAAGAAAACTACCAGGGTGTTGCTGTTGTCAATTACACTGACAGAGAAACTCCCTTTACAAGAATTATCGAGCATAAGCACTTTGAATTCGGTACACAGCCGAAAACGGTTATTACGAGAGAGTATCCTGCTGACTGGAAAGAGGGTATGGAGGCATACTATCCCGTAAATGATGATAAGAATCAGAAGCTTTTCCTTTCATATAAGGAGCTTGCTGATAAGGAGCAGAATGTTATCTTCGGAGGAAGACTTGCCGAGTATAAATATTATGATATGGACAAGGTCATTGAATCGGCATTGAATAAGGTTGACGAAATATTCGGCGAGTAATACAAGAAAGGGATATGGAGAAAGAGATGGAAGATATCAAGATTTCAATTATAATGCCCGTTTACGGTGTTGAAAAATTTGTAGGAAAAGCAATTGAGAGCATTCAGGCGCAGACGCTTAAGGAATGGGAAATGTTTGCGGTTGATGACGGTACAAAGGATAACAGCGGTGTTATTTGTGACGAATATGCTGCTAAGGATTCCAGAATAAAGGTTATCCACAAGGAAAACGGCGGAGCTCCCTCTGCAAGAAATGTTGCTATCCCTCAGGCAAAGGGTAAGTATATGTACTTTATGGATTCCGATGACTGGTGTGAGCCTACAATGCTTGAGGATATGTATAAGCTTGCAGAAGAGAATAATGCACAGTATGTTGTTACCGGATATTATATAGATACATATCATTCCGATACGGAATATACCACTCAGGAATGCTTCCAGCCTGCTCAGATATTCAGCTCTCAGCAGGAATTCAGAGAGAATGCTTACCGTCTTTTTGATACCAATCTTCTTTACACTCCCTGGAACAAGCTTTTCCTTTCTTCCTATATCCACGAAAACGGACTTTTATTCCCCAATACCTTCTGGGATGATTTTCCCTTTAACCTCAGTGTTATCAGAGGGGTTGAAAGAGTAGTTGTTGCCGATAATAAGTATTATCACTTTATGCGCGCAAGAGCTGAAAGCGAAACTGCTAAATACCGTCCCGAAATGTATGACAAGCGTGAGGAAGAGCACGGCTGGATGACAGATCTTTACAAAGGCTGGGGCATCGATGATGAGAACAGCAGAGAATTTCTTGCAAGAAGATATATCGAAAGATTTATCGGCTGTGTCGAAAACATTACAAATCCCGGATGTACACTTTCTGCAAAGGAAAAGAGAGCAGAAATAAAGAAAATGCTCAAAAATCCCAATGTAAAGTGGGCTCTTGCAAATGCAAAGGCCAATTCAAGCTATATGAAAATAATGCTCATCCCCTATAAGATGAATTCCACTTTACTTGTTTATCTCGAAAGTATGACAATCACCTTCGTAAAGAGAAGATTTACAAAGCTCTTTACCAAGCTTAAGGCAGGAAGATAAGATTTTTGCCGTAAGAATTAAACCGTATTGAGTGACAGGAGTTTTTTATGAAGCCTCTTATAAGTATTATAGTTCCCGCCTATAATGTTGAAGCATATATTGCTGAGTGCCTTGATTCTGTTATAAAGCAGGATAACGGCATGGTAGAGATAGTTCTGGTTAATGACGGCTCTACGGATAATACGGACGAGATTTGCCGTAAATATGCTGAAAAATACAATATTATAAGATATTTTTCTAAAGATAACGGCGGCCTTTCTCATGCCAGAAATTACGGTATAGATAAGGCTTTGGGCGAGTATGTCAATTTTCTTGACAGTGACGATTATTTGCCCGACGGAGCGATAGAACAACTGTGCAACAGTATCGGTAAGGAAAAAGCTGATGTATATATGGGATTATACACAAACCTTTATCCGGATGGTAATGTTGAGTCTTGTCATTATACTCTTGACGGTGACAAGATAAGTGGCTTACATAAGGAGCAGCTTATTGAATATCTTATTGACGGAAGACTGTATGATTGGTATGCTTGGCTTTACACCGTAAAGAAAGAATATCTTGAAAAAAATAGGCTTTATTTTGCGGAGGGTGTCACCTTCGAAGATGTTCGATGGACTCCTGATGTTTTGTTTTATGCTGACAGTGTAAGGTATGTTCCTTGCAGTATTTATGTATACAGAAGAAACAGGGCAGGTTCAATTACTGCCACATTTACAAAAAGTTTTTTTGATGACAAGCTGACGGTATTTGATTTCCTGAATAGTTTTGCCGATAAGCACGGCTTCTCTGATGAAATGAGAAAGAAAATGTTTGCTAATATGTCCAATCTTTATGTATCGCTGTTGTTTGATGCATGGTATCTTACAAAAGAAGAGCGTAAAGCGGTTTTTTGTGTTCTTAAAAAATACAGGTTTATACTGTCATTGTCTCAGCGAAGGTATCATCAGCTTATTCATTTAGTCTGGAAATTCGCAGGAATGAATATTACTACTTATATCCTGTATTTGCGTGCAAAATATGTGCGAAGCAATCAAAAGTAAGATTAAGGGAGAGTGAATGTAAAGTGTTTTCATTGATAAAGAAAACAGTAGATTTTATAGAAAACAATAAGTTTACCTCATTTTTTGTGAATAGAGATAATTTTGCTTTACTGTACACTTTTTCAGCAATGCTTTATTCGGTTCCGTTGCTTATTGACAAAATAGATATTGTCAATAAGTTTATGTTTATTTGGGGCTTTGGACTTATCTGTTGGGACTTGATAAGCAAAAGACGGATTTTCAGAATGGTTTATTGGGTGTTCCCCATACTGTTGCTGGGAAGCTATGCGATAAGCATACTGCTGAATCTTGATGCGGGAATTTATAATCTCGTTAAGCTCTTTATATATACGAGTATTACGTTGCTTGTTCTTTATTGTCAGGACCGAAGAGCTACAAAAGAGAAAATTCTGGCATTACTGAGAAGACTTTGTTATGCAATTACAGGTTTTTCTACTGTTACCGGTTTGGCTTCTTTGGTTTTATATGCAAAGGGTGCTTATTTTACTGTAACTACAGCCAGCGGTGATGTAATAAGGCAGGGATTTACCGAAAACAGACTTTTCGGTGTTTATTACAGCCCGAATGTTTGTGCGCTTGTTGTTGTAGTGTCGTTTGCTGCAATACTTATTAATTTGCTGATAAATAAAAAAAGTATTTTCAATTATGCTTTCTGCGGATTGAATTTTGTAATAAATTTCGTTTGCTTCTCTCTGACCTTATCACGAGGCGGTGCGTTGACACTTATTGCTCTTGCAGGCTTATGTGTAATTTTTGCAGTTGCACCGGTTGCCGTTGAGAAGAAAGGTGTTATAAAGGGAGGCGTCATAACTGTTGTTGTTGCTGCCATCATTTTCGGGGGCGGCTTTGCAGGTGTCAAGGGTTGCAGAGCTGTAATGTCATTTGTTCCGGCTTTTGTAGCTCAGATAGAGGCAGCTCAGGAGGAAGAAACTACTCTTCCGGAGGAAACAACTGTTGAGGAGCAGATAACGGAAACAGTTACGCAGGAGGCTGCAACAGAAGAGGTTACTTCAGAGGAACAGCCCTCGGCAGAAGAAACTACCGTCGCAGATGAAAAACAGACTGAAGAAAGCAGTGAGCCTGTGACAGAAGAGAAGGAAACACTTGAGCAGGTTGATTTTGAGCGTATTGAAGATATGGCGGATATTTCAAACGGCAGGATCGTAAACTGGACCGGTGCACTGAAAATTCTTAAGCAGAGTCCGCTGTTTGGCTTCGGTGATTATATCGTAGGTGAAAATGCCGAAAATGCAAATTACGATTTAAGCGAGCTTACTCCTCAGGAAAAGCAGTGGGCATTCTATACCAAGGGCAATCTTCATAACGGATATATGCAGATCCTGATGTTCTCAGGTATTATCGGCTTCCTTATTTTTGTTGTATTTGCAGGTTTTGTTATCCTTAAGCTTCTTAAGACAATGTTCTACGGCAGAAAGGATACTCAGTTATATAAGGTTATTGCTGTAATGTTCTCTATGCTGGGTGCTTTTGCTGTAAATGCAATGATTGAGTCTCATCTGTTGTTCAGAAGACAAAATATGTTTGCGTGTGTTTTTTGGCTGTTCATTGGTATTGCAGTTGTTATTGCAGAAATTTACAGACATTCAGAAGAATACAAAACGGAAAAACAGAAAAATAACGAAGACTTTGCGTTTATCGTTGCTTCTCCTTTGCAGGCAATTAACAGTGTAAATCTTGTTGTAAATGATATTGAAGGAAGCAAAAACAATTCGGATGCTTTTGTTTATCATATGTTCAAAAATTCTGAGCAGCTTTCCGAAAAACTGAAGGCATCGGGAGTTTTTAACAATGTATATGATATCAGGGATTATGCGGTTTATCCGAGATTATTAAATTATATTGTAACATTTTTCAGAATGTTTTGCCCTAAAATTACACTTTGGTATAATTCAGACAAAAGCTTTGCTTTTGGGAAGAAGGATTATAAAGTGCTTGCAATGAGCACAACACTGGGATTTACAGGCACTATGCATTTTGCATATCCGCGTGCGGAAGTAATGTTTTTTGAAGACGGTACGGGCTCGTATTGTTCTGATTTTTCAGAGAGATATTCCAAGCTTTTTGATTTGGTTGATTTTCTTCTGTTTAACGGAGATATGCACATAAAGCCTGAAAGAATTTACCTTTTTAGACCTGAGTTTCTGACAGTAACACTTGATTATGAGGTCAGAAAGATGCCGGATATTGCCGGAAGCGAGGTTCAAGGTATAATTGAAAGAATTTTTGATTATAAGCAGAACACTTTGTACCGTGACTGTGAATGTGTTTATCTTACTCAGCCGAGAAGCGATGAGAAAGGATTTAATGCTGAAAATCTCGACAAGGTACTTACATTACTGACAGATGTTTTCGGAAGCAATACACTTGCAAGAGTGCATCCCAGAGATGATGCCGACAAATACGGTATGCTTACTGTTGACAGCTTCAATAACTCTTGGGAGCTTGAGTGCCTCAGACAGATTACTGACCGCAATATCCTTATGGGGGTATTTTCAACAGCTCAGATCATGCCGAAAATTCTTTCGGAAAGTGAGCCTACGCTTATATTTATTTACAAGCTTATTTTTACCAACTGTGATGAACCCGTATGGCAGGAGCGCCGTAAGTTTATGGATGATTTTACTAAGCATTACCGTAACAAGGAACGTATTTTTATTCCTGAAACTATAGAAGACTTACGTGACATTCTTATTTCATTAAAAGGAAACTGATATGAATTTAGCATCAATAAAAAAATTGCTGATAGGCAAATCTGCCAATCAGGTTGTATTTTTTAACGTGTTGGGTCCCGTAATACTTAACGGTATAAATTTTTTTACAGTGCCGGTTTTTACGAGACTGCTCGGTGCTGCGAACTACGGACTTGTGTCTGTATATACCACGTGGGTTCAGGTTTTTACCATTATAATGGGTTTGCAGACAGTTGGGGCAATATCCACTGCCCGTGTAAATATTCCGGACGAAGAACACGATAAGTATTATTCCAGTACCTTGTTTTTGTCCTGTTGCTCTTCTGCTGCAGTTCTTGTGTTGACACTTCTTTTTATTAAACCTCTCTCAGCTTTTTTTGAGTTGGACAAGCTTCTTGTTTTGTTGATGGTATTTCACGGCTTCGGTGCTTATGTGATAAGCTTCGTGACAATGAAATATATACATCACAAACAGGCATCTATGAATTTTGTTGTGTCTGTTGCAACAAGTCTTGCTTCTCTTGCTTTTTCACTTGTTTTTATTGCATTAACAAAAAACAGTGATGATTATTATGTCGGAAGAATTTTAGGTTATGCTATCCCGAATATTATTATAGGCTTAGTTCTTGCGACCACTATATTCAGAAAAAGTAAGTGTACGTTTAATAAGACTTATTGGGCATTTTGCCTTTCATTATGTGTGCCCTTGATTTTCCATAATCTTTCGCAGATTATTATGGGACAGGCAGGCAGAGTTATGATACAGAAGCTGCTGAGTGATGATGCGCTTGTAGGTGTTTACAGCTTTGTTTTTAATTTTGTTCATATTATAAACGTACTTTATTCAGCGCTTAATAATACGTGGGTACCGTTTTATTTTGATCATCTTAAAGCAGGTGAATATGACAGAATTCATACTCGCACTAAGAACTATATAGAAGTGTATACAATATTGAGCTTAGGCTTTATGCTTCTGGCACCTGAGGTTGCGAAAGCGTTCTCTTCTGAAGAATACTGGTCAGGATTTTCTCTTATTCCTGTAATGGTAATTGCCTATTATTTTGTATTCCTGTACAGTTTCCCCGTGAATTATGAGTTTTTCCACAAAAAGACAAAAACAATAGCGATTGGTACTGTTTTCTCTGCGGTTGTTAATGTTGTTCTTAATTTGTTTATGATAAAGCTGTGGGGAATAATGGGAGCTGCAATAGCAACAGCAATATCGTATTTCGCATTGTTTGTTTTTCATCATATTAGTGCAAAGTATGTTATAAAAACAGATAAATATCATTATAAAGTCAGGATGTTTATTTTGCCTACTGCTGCAATATTTGTCGGAGCCGCAGTCTTTTTCGGATTCTTTGATTATTGGCTTATAAGATGGAGTATCGGAGCAGTTCTCGGCTTGTATTTATTGTTCAGAGTTTATAAGAGAAAAAGTATTTTTTGATTTATGAAAGGATGGTATTTATGAAGATTCTTGCCGTGATACCTGCAAGAGCAGGATCAAAAGGAATTCCAAATAAAAACATCAGAATAATCGGCGGTCATCCTCTTATTTATTATTCTATAAAAAACGCACTGGATTCGAAAATGATTACAGATGTTATAGTAACAACAGATTCGGCAGAGGTAAAAATTATTGC
This sequence comes from Clostridia bacterium, assembly GCA_017440965.1. GTDB lineage: Bacteria > Bacillota > Clostridia > Oscillospirales > Acutalibacteraceae > RUG806. Next base: position 74,051 of record JAFSGH010000009.1, read on the forward strand.
TTCTCAAATGGGGGCAGATTTTAAGTGGCGTTCTGCAGAATTGTGCGGTGATGCGGTTACTCTTGACTCCGTTGTGGCAGATGCTGTTCCTTCTGACAAAACATGGGATTATATTGTCACCATGCAGCCTACATCTCCGACGCTGAAGGTTGATACCTTGGACAATGCTATAGAATATGCAGTTAAAAATGATTTGGATACTGTTATATCTGTTATAAACCGTCCTCATCTGACATGGGGTGAACGGGACGGAAAAAAGGTTCCCAATTACACAGAAAGACTTAATCGACAGTATCTTCCGCCGTGTTACTCGGAAACAGGAGCTTTTGTGATTTCTAAAGCTACAGTCGTTACGGAGAAGAGCAGAATCGGTGAAAATGTCGATGTGTTTGAGGTATCAGAACAGGAAGCTCAGGATATTGATACATTTGATGATCTGCTGAGTGTCGCAAATACTCTGAAGAGACAGAAGGTTGCCATTTATGTAAACGGAAATAATAAAAGAGGGGTCGGACATATTTATCGGGCATTGGAGATTGCTGATGAGTTTTTCGTTAAGCCTGATATATATTTTGATATTAATCAGACGGATATCGGTATATTTGGAGACACGACACACAGATTGATTCCGGTCAACGGTATAGCAGAACTGTATGCGTGTTGCAAGAAAGAAGATTATACCATTTTTATAAATGATATTCTGACAACCTCTATTGATTATATGATAGGTCTTCGTTCAGTTCTGCCGAATGCCAGAATTATTAATTTCGAAGATGACGGTGAAGGAATAATTAAGGCAGATCTTGTATTTAATGCACTGTTTCATGAAAATGATTTTTCTCATGTGCATTCCGGTGAAAAATACTATATATCCGGAAAGACCTTTATGTTTTATAAGCCCATTGAAATTAAAGAAAAAGTTGAGCGTGTATTTATTTCATTCGGCGGTGCTGATCCTCAGAATTACTCTGACCGACTGCTCAATATAATTGCAAAACCCGAGTATTCAGACAGACATTTTGTGGTGGTGCTTGGCAGAGCAAAGCATAATGTTGATGAATTAATGAAGTATAATCAATATGAAAATATTGATGTTTTATACGATGTTTCAAATATGCCTGAATTGATGTGCAGCTGTGATATCGGAATCACATCCAGAGGAAGAACAGGTTATGAGCTTGCTATGCTTGGTATTCCGTCTATTTCAATGGCTCAGAATCAGCGAGAAGAAAAGCACGGGTTTGTATGTAACGAGAACGGATTTTCATATATAGGATTAAACCCCGCTGATGAAATAATTGAGGGAAATCTTAAAATGTATCTCGGCTTGTCCCAAAACAGCCGAAAGCATTTTCAGGATATGCTGTTAAGCCATGATCTGCGCGGCGGAAGACAGCGTGTAATGAATTTAATTAACTCTTTATAAAAAATATGGAAAACAGATATAATTCGGAGGTATGATATGAAAAAGCCATATATAATTGCTGAATTGGGAGTAAACTTCTACGATACTGCAAGAGTAATGAATATTTCTCCCCTTGAAGCTGCTAAAATGTACATTGATGAAGCTGCAAAAGCCGGTATTGATTGCGCTAAGTTTCAGTCTTATAAAGCGGGGACGATAGTTTCAAAAAATTCTCCTGCATATTGGGATACAACAAAGGAACCCACAAAAACACAGTATGAGCTCTTTTTAAAGCATGATTCTTTTGGAGAAAAAGAGTATAGGGAATTGTGCGATTATACACATTCCAAAGGCATGGATTTTACATCTACTCCTTTTGATTATGCATCGGCTGATTATCTTGAAGATATGGTGGATTTTTATAAAATATCCTCTTCGGATTTATCAAATCTGCCTTTTATCAGGCACATAGCAAAAAAGGGTAAGCCTGTTTATATATCTGTTGGTGCTGCATATATCTCTGAGGTTGATGAAGCTGTTCGTGCTCTGACGGAAGAAGGCTGCAAGGATATCGTTCTGTTTCATTGTGTTCTTTCTTATCCCACCAAGCCTGAGGATGCCAATCTTCGTATTATAGAAACATTAAAGCGCGTATTTCCGTTTTGCAGAATCGGCTTCAGTGATCATGTTGCTCCCGATGATACAATGATGACTTTATCTGCTGCATATATGCTCGGTGCTGAGGTTATCGAAAAGCATTTCACAATAGATAAAACCCTTCCCGGAAACGATCATTACCATGCAGGTGATCCTTCTGATTTTGTTAAGGCAATTAACAATTTCAAATGGATAGACAGTGTTTTGGGTTCTCCTGAAAAAGTTGTTTTGAAGTGCGAGGAAACTCCTCGAAGAGAGGCAAGAAGATCTTTGGTATTGACCAGAGATATGAAGGCAGGAGAAGTAATTGAAGAAAGCGATCTTATGCCCAAGAGACCCGGTACCGGAATTTCTCCTCAGTATGCAGATATTGTAATCGGCAGAGCCGTAAAATCAGATTTACAAGAAGACACCATTCTTACATGGGATATGATATAAGTATTATTCTGTAATAAAAAACACAGTCGGGTAACCCTTGCGGATAATCGACTGTGTTTTTTTATTGTGCTTTACAAAATAATTCCGCCGAATACAGTAAACATATAACAAAGAAATACTGATTTGCTCTTTAACAGTTTTGTAATTACTTTCATTATAATGCCGTCTGGACGGATATTGTTTAATACTTCAATTGTTAATTCGTCGTTAAGAATTTGTCTGATTTTTTCCTTTTGTTCTTTTGGGGAGAGCTTTGAGTTTTTTGAGTGATTTTTTAGGAAAGTGGAAATGATATGTTTAATGTGTGATGCGTATATTACCTGTCTGTTCTTTTCCGTAAAAGCTGAAGCCGAGATAAGGTATTCTTTTTCAAGCAGATATTTTCTTTTGCTGATATCATAGAAAATGGGTGAATATGCGCTTGTAAGTGTTTCATGAGGCGGCTTACGGTAGTTATAAAGGTTTTTGGGAATAACGGTTATATGACTTATATCCTTGAATAATTCAATGTTAAATAAAAAGTCTTCCGTAGGCTTTATGTTTTCAAATCTTGTACCATGTTTTTCAATAAAGCTTCTTTTATACAATCTGTTCCATATGTACTGGAACATTTTTGCTTCAGAAAGCATAATAAAGATGTCTGCAGGAGTATCTGATTTTTCTGTATCTGCAGCAAAAGGGGTAAGCTTTTCAACCTTTATAATATTTGAGTGTTCGTCCTCGTAGTTTCTGTTAAAGCCGAAAACAAGCATCTCAGTGTCTTTGTTGCAGGAGCGCACTGCTTTTTCTATAAGGTCAGGTTCAATTGTGTCATCGGAATCTACAAAAAGTATATAATCGCCTGTTGCATTATCAAGCCCTGTGTTTCTTGCAAGGCTTACTCCTTCGTTTTGCGGCTTATGTATAACCTTTATTCTGTTATCTGATGCGGCTAAGCTGTCACATATGGCAGGGGAGCCGTCGGGAGAACAATCATCGACCAATAAAAGCTCAAAGTGAGGATATGACTGATTAAGAATACTGTTTACTGCAGCTTCAAGATATTTTTCCACTTTATACACAGGCATTATAATACTTACAAGAGGATTGTTCATCTTTCGCAGCTCCTTATTTTTTATTGTATAAAATTATATACTAATTACAGATAAATGTCAATTAAGATCGTATATGGATGAAAACAGAAAAATATACACCTTTTGAGTTTTTGGATGTGTTGTATATATTGCAAAATTTTTTCTGATATGTTATATTAAACTAATAAACAGATAGGGGGAGAGAATATGAAGCTTCCGTTTTTTCTTGCGAAATATGAAAAGCAGTTCAGGGCAATGAATCCTAAATATGATGTGGTGTATGAGCTTTCAACGGACGAGCCTATTGTTTTTGAGAACAGTGAGAATGTCAAGCTCAGCTTTGCGGCAATTGCCGATACGCATCTGCCTGACCGTGAGAGTGCCGAGAAAAATCTCGAGAATGCATTTAAGGATGTGCTTAATTCCAAGGAAAGAATCGATGCGCTTCTTCTTGCGGGGGATATCGCAGATTACGGTCTCAAGAAGGAATATGAGAGATTTTTCCGTGTTTTTCTGAAATATATGGACCGTCTTAAGCTTTTTGTAACAATGGGAAATCACGATGCAAGATTTTTCTTCCGTACGGCATCAAAAACGATCAATTCCAATATTGAAAAAATGCTTGGGATAGAGCTTAATGAAAAAACATATTATTCATATGAAATAAACGGCTACACCTTTATTGTTATCTGTACGGAAAAGGCTGTTCTTGAAAAGGCATATATTTCTCCCGATCAGATAGCTTTTCTTGATAAAGAGCTGAAAAGAGCCACAGAAAACGGCAAGCCCTGCTTTGTTATGTGTCATCAGCCTTTTGCCTTTACTCACGGACTTCCCGAGGTATGGAAAACGGGAGATATGGGTGAGCAGAATGACGAGGTGAGAGCCGTTATGGAGAAATATAAGAATGTATTTTTCATAAACGGACATCTTCACGGCGGTGTATGTGACTATGTGGAAGAGGTGCTCAATAAAGAAAACAATGTTGTTTCCTTAAGCATCCCCGGCTACAGAAAAGAAAACAACTTCGGTATGACCGATGCCGGCGTCGGATATCTTTGTGAGGTCTATGATAATAAAGTCATCTTCCGTGCAAGAAATTTTCTGACGGGTAAAAATGTAACGGGAGACTATACAAGATTTGAGTATGATATCATATCTTGAGAAAGGCAGACAAAATGAAGCTTCTTGTAATTGACGGTCAGGGTGGACAGCTGGGAGCTGCCATAATAAAAACCGTTTCGGAAAGATTTGCTCAGGTTGAAATAACGGCCGTCGGCACAAATGCAAATGCTACGGCGGCAATGGTCAAAGCAGGGGCAAAAAGAGCGGCAACGGGTGAAAACCCCGTTTCTGTAACCGCCTCCTCGGCAGATGTGATAATCGGCCCTATCGGTATTGTAATTGCTGATTCCATGCTCGGAGAGATAACTCCGAAAATGGCAGAGGCGGTAGGAAAGAGCAAGGCTGTGAGAATTCTTATTCCGATGAATAAGTGTGAAAATATTGTGGCAGGCGTAAAATCCGCTTCCGTATCTGCTCTTATTGAGGACGCCATTGAAAGGCTTAATGAAATTCTTGAAAATAATGCTTGATTGTTTTCTTTTGTTGTGATAAAATAACTCTGCTGTTCAGAAGAACGGCGTTCGGAACAGAAGTTCTTAGTTTTTTATTCAATTATTGATGCTATGAAGGTGTCGTTATCTCTGTATGGGAATAACTGCGCCTTTATTTTTTTTGGAAAGGACTTTTGTTATGAAAAAGAATGATAACCTCGTAAAGCTTACATTATCCTCGGTATTTCTCGCTTTGGCCTTTGTACTGCCGTTTCTTACGGGGCAGATAAAGGAAATAGGAAATATGCTCTGTCCTATGCATATCCCTGTTATTCTTTGCGGATTTATCTGCGGCGCTCCCTGGGGTGCGGTCGTGGGCTTTATTGCGCCTCTTCTTCGTTCATTTATTCTCGGAATGCCTATGCTTTTCCCGAATGCTCTGTCAATGGCGGCTGAATTATGTGTCTACGGCTTTATATCGGGACTTCTTTATAAAAAGCTGCCCGATAAAAAAATATTCATTTATGTGTCATTACTGATCGCAATGATCGCGGGAAGACTTGTGTGGGGTACCGTGCAGTTCATGCTTCTCGGCTTTGATGCCTCAGCCTTCGGCATATCAGCCTTTGTTGCAGGCGCATTTGCCAATGCAATTCCCGGAATCATACTTCAGATAGTGCTTATTCCCGTGCTTGTGATGGTAATTAAAAAAATTAAAAACAAATGATAAAAGCTCCGCCGACAGCTAAAGTCAGCGGAGCTTAATTTCTTTATGTTTATATTCAGCCTATACCGTTTTCGTCGAAATCGAATACAGCATCAAGAATAATACCTATCACCTTTTCAATGCATTCGGGAACAAGTATATCTGCAGTATCAAGTCTTGTGTGATAATACTTTGCGGGAGAGGGATCCATTGCAACGATGGAGGCTGCGGCAATTCCTGCCTGAGATGCTGCGGCAGCATCTGTTGAGCCGAGAGGGATCGTGCCGACGGGAATGTCCTTACCGTTTCTTTCGCCTGCTCTCTTAAGAAGGTCGCATACTCTTTTGTCGTTCTTCACCATACCGGTCATATCTTTTTCGTATATCATCATAAATTCTTCATCTCTGATGGTATCGGCACTTATGAATACTGTTTCAACGCCGTCGCTGAGATATTCGGGATGAGCCTCGAAAAATGCCTTTGAGCCTCTGAGTCCTGCCTCCTCACCGCCTGCAAGCATTGCAATGACTTCGGTATTTTCAAAAGCTATATTATTATCTGAAAGATACTTAAGCACGGCAGAAGCAACATAACAGCCTGAAAGGTCATCGTTTGCACCCTCCACATAGCGTTTGTTGTTTGTGAATTTATACAATGAAGCAAAGGCAGGTAAGAAGCCTAACTGACCGAGAGCCATTTTCTTTGCCGTTCTGCTGTTTTTCTTTGTAAGAGCGGTAACAGAGGTGGCTGCTGTATAAATAAGACCGGAGATAGCAGGGATAAGCACGACGTAGGAGCCGTGAGAGCCGAATTTATATGTATATGTCCATTCGGGAGCAGAATCGGTATGACCTGAGATGATAATTCTTCTCTTTGTTTCTCCCGTTGCTTTTCTTACAGCTATTACATTGCCTGATTCCTTTTCCTTGAAAAAGGGATCGAGCATTTTTTTGTAAAAAAGGAATTCTCCCGCAAGGCTTGCTACACCGCCGCCGATAAGGGCAAGAGAAGCAAGTGCGGCCTTGGGCTTCTTTGAAGAAGCAAGAAGATTGATTGCACCTGCACCTATACAGCAGGAGCCTGCAATCGGAACAAATGACATAAATGCATCGGGATTTGCCTTGAAGGTCTCTCGTCTCACTTCATCGCTGAAAGCCTTTAATTCCTCAAGCATGGTCTCCTGAGCTTTTTTTTCGCTTTCTTCACCGCAAGGCCTCGGCCCGTAAAGTGAGCAGATATTGGTAATCCCCTTTACGGCAAAATCCGTGCAATCCTTAACCGTTGTCTTTGCATTAAGAGATATATCCTTGAATTTCATATTTCTCTCCCTCTTTTTTGTTAAAACTATGTTTCTATTTTATAACAATGCCGTTCAATAATCAATATTAATATTGCAATTTTTAGTTTGATTTCTTGTAATCGGTGAATGAGTATGATAAAATCAAAACAAATATAGCAGGAGGTAATAAAGATGTTTGATGCAGAAAAGGTCAAGGATGCCTGTGTCTTATGGATAAGAGAGTTTTTTGAAAAAAACGGAAAGGGCTGTAATGCGGTGCTCGGAATCTCGGGCGGAAAGGACAGCTCTGTTGCGGCGGCCTTGTGCGTTGAGGCACTGGGGAGAGACAGGGTAATAGGTGTTCTTATGCCCTGCGGCGAGCAGCACGATATCGACTGTGCATATAAGCTTTGTGAGCATCTCGGCATAAAGAAGTATGAAATAAATATAAAAGCGGCCGTTGAGGGGCTTAAAAGCAGTATTCCCGATGAGCTTACGCTTTCTGTTCAGAGCAACACAAATCTTCCTCCGAGAATCAGAATGGCAACCGTCTATGCTGTATCTCAGAGTGTGAACGGCAGGGTTGTCAATACCTGCAATCTTTCAGAGGACTGGGTAGGCTATTCTACCCGTTACGGTGATGCGGCAGGAGATTTTTCACCAATGAGCCTTCTTACCGTTCAGGAGGTAAAGGAGATAGGCAGGGTTCTCGGCCTCCCCGATGAGCTTGTTGATAAGGTGCCTATAGACGGTCTTCAGGGAAAAACAGATGAGGATAACCTCGGCTTTACCTATGCCGAGCTTGACAGATATATAAGGACGGGAGAAATAGAGGATAAGGCAAAAAAAGAGCGGATCGACTATCTTCACAGGATAAATCAGTTTAAGCTGCAGCTTATGCCCGTCTTTAATCCCGAAATTTAATGTTTATTTTTGGTATATTTTACCCTTGAATATGTAAAATTTATGCAATATAATATGAATTAATTAAAATTTCCGAAGGGATGATCTTTAATGAAGAGAAAAATGCTCAGAAGTAAAAAAGTTTTGGCTGCCGTTTTGTCTGCTGTCATTGTTGCTCTCACTATGGCTCCTATGATGGCTTGCGCTGTTGACAAAAACTACATCATAACAAATCCCTATGAAGAGATCGATTGGGACTCCTGGGGAGAGTATAAGACACAGCTTCATTGCCATACCACAGCATCCGACGGCTTCCTTACGATCGAGGAATTTGCACAGATGCATTATGCCTGCAATTTTGATATCGTTGCTCTTACAGACCACGGTACGATAAATCAGGGCTGGAATGTTGTTCCCGAGACAGTGCCTCTTATGAGACTTATCAAGAAGGAAAGAACAAAGATGGCTGACATCATCCCTCTTTCTCAGGAGGAATACGAGTCTTATCTTGACGGAACAAATGAAAACAGAACCGTTGTTACAAGCAGCGGCTATACACTTACAAGAACTCACGAAAACGGAATGCTTGATGTGCCCAAGGGCATTGAGCTTAATATGGCAACTCCCGTTGCAGACTGTCATCTTACAGGCTATTTCTCAGACTACGGTCAGGGACTGGCAGGTGTTTTCGGTGACTATGAGACTCCCTCAAGAGGTGTTATGGAGGCTGGCGGCTTCTCATATCTTTCACATGTAGGCGAATATGTTTACACCGATAAGGATTCGGAAAACTATGTAGGTCAGCCCGTTGACGATTACTATGCAAATAAGTTTGCGAGACTCTTTATTGATTATCAGGGCTCATCTCTCGGTATGGGTATAAATTCAGCAACAGACGCCCATACCCGCTGCGACAGAATCCTTTATGATCAGATCCTTCAGAAGACCATTCCCAACGGCGTTGTACCCTGGGGAAATACATTTGCCGATTCACACAACGAGACCTCTATAAATGACGCATACACAATGACATGGATGCCTGAATTCACTCTCGAAGCATTCAGAGAGAGCCAGGAAAAGGGACATTATTTCTCGATTTCTCACTTCTCAAACGGTGTTGAGCTTAACGGTATGGAAGAAATGCCCGGCTTTGTTGAGCAGGAGGTATATGACACCGAGCGTTATTGGCTTGATAATACTCCCAATGTTTCAAGAATTACCGTTGATCAGGATGCAGATACTATCACTGTTGAAGGAACAAACGCTAACATCATTACTTGGGTTTCAAACGGTAATGTAATCAAGAGGGAATCCATTGAAAACGGTGTGGCTACACTTGATCTTCATAATGACCAGCTTCTTAATGAGCCTTATCTTTATGTAAGATTCTATCTTTCAGGCGACAACGGCATTTGCTATGCACAGCCTATGGTGCTTGAGGTAGAGGGTGAGGAATTTGCTCCCGTTGAAGTTCCCGAGACTCACGATATCTCAACCTTCCTCAGGGGTCTTGTTACAGTTGTTGATGCAATATTCTTCAAATTCAGTCCCGTTATCTGGGCATTTAAGTATTTTGCATTAGGCTATGATCCCATTGAAAGAATTTTTCAGTAACTAAAAACTCATCAAGGGCAAAGGATTTTTTCCTTTGCTCTTTTTTTTGAGCCTATATTGACAGTATTTTTTTTGAGTGATATAATAATTTAATAATGTTAGTTAATGCTAACTATATGAGAAAGGAGGAGGCTATGAAACAGTTTGATGTAACCGGAATGACCTGTGCCGCCTGCAGTGCAAGAGTTGAAAAGGCAGTTACAAGGGTGTCGGGGGTGACCTCCTGCTCTGTAAGTCTTCTGACAAATTCAATGTCTGTAGAGGGTGAAGCTAAGGATTCGGATATAATTAAAGCGGTTACTGTTGCAGGCTACGGCGCCTTCGTAAAAGGGCAAAGCAAAAATAAAACGGATGATGGCAATAAGACTCAGGATAAGAGCACGACGGAGCTTATAAAAAGACTTATTGCCTCACTGATACTGCTTTTTGTTCTTATGTATTTCTCTATGGGGCATATGATAAATCTGCCCGTGCCTGCTTTTTTTGAGGGAAATCCCGTAGGACTTGGTCTGTTGCAGATGCTTCTTTCCTTGGCGGTTATGATAATCAATAAGCGCTTTTTTATAAACGGAGTGAAGGGTATAATTAACCGCTCGCCTAATATGGATACCCTTGTGGCAATGGGCTCGGGCGTGTCCTTTGCCTACAGCACAGCTATTGTTTTTTATATGACATATCTTATTTCTTCGGGAAAGACTGAGCTTGCAGCAGGACAACTTCACGGTCTTTATTTTGAGTCGGCGGCTATGATACTTACTCTTATTACCGTAGGAAAGATGCTCGAAGCCCGTTCAAAGGGGAAAACAACAGACGCTCTTAAGGGACTTATGAAGCTGGCGCCTGAAGAAGCGAATGTGCTGAGAGAAGAAAAGGAACAGAAGGTGTCGATTGATGAAGTAAGACCCGGGGATATCGTAATTGTCCGTCCGGGAGAGCACATCCCTGTTGACGGCGTTATAATAAAAGGCTCAAGTGCGGTCGATGAGGCGGCGCTTACAGGAGAGAGCATACCCGTAGAAAAGGCTGAGGGAGATACAGTATCTGCAGGTACTGTAAATACCTCCGGGGTTATTGAAATCAGGGTGACCGAAGTCGGCAAGGATACAATGCTGTCAAAGATAATTCAGATGGTAAGCGATGCTGCGGCAACAAAAGCACCCGTTGCAAAAATAGCCGATAAGGTCTCGGGAATATTCGTCCCTGTTGTAATAGTTATTGCACTTATTACGGTTGTTATATGGCTTATTATAGGGGAAAGCATCGGATTTTCTATTGCAAGAGGTATTTCCGTGCTTGTGATAAGCTGTCCGTGTGCGCTCGGTCTTGCAACTCCCGTGGCAATTATGGTGGGAAGCGGTGTCGGTGCAAAAAACGGTATTCTTTTCAAAACTGCCGCAAGCCTTGAAAATGCGGGAAAAATTAGAATTATAGCACTTGATAAAACGGGTACCGTTACTGAAGGAAGGCCCCGTGTTACAGATATAATGCCCTTAGACTCAGTCAGTGAGAATGAGCTTATAAGTCTTGCTTATTCTCTTGAATACGGCAGTGAGCATCCTCTTGCAAGGGCCGTATGTGAATATGCTGAAGACCGCAAAATCGAAAAAAGAGCTGTCTCGGATTTCCGTGTGCTTCCCGGAAACGGCATTACTGCCGTGCTTGACGGAAAAGAGCTTTTCGGCGGAAGTATGTCATTTATGAAAAAAAAGGGAATAGCAGATAAAGGTCTTTATGATAAGGCTGAAGAGCTTGCGTCAGCGGGAAAAACACCTCTGTTTTTTGCCGCAGACGGCAGACTTCTCGGTGTTATAGCCGTAGCTGATACTATAAAAGAGGATTCCTTTGAGGCTGTAAGACAGCTTAAGGAGATGGGCATTCATGTAGTAATGCTTACCGGAGATAATAAAAAGACTGCACAGGTCATTGGCGAGCAGGCAGGTATTCAGAATGTGATTGCAGGTGTGCTTCCTGACGGAAAGCAGGCAGTTATTGCATCTCTTTGCAAAAGCGGCCTTACCGCAATGGTGGGTGACGGAATAAATGATGCTCCCGCCTTAACAAGAGCAGATGTGGGAATTGCAATAGGTGCCGGTGCTGATGTGGCAATCGATGCGGCCGATATCGTGCTTATAAAGAGCAATCTTACGGATGTTGTAAAGACCGTCAGATTAGGCAGGGCAGTTCTTAAGAATATATATGAAAATCTTTTCTGGGCATTCGGCTACAATATAATCGGTATCCCGCTTGCGGCAGGTGCTTTTACGGCTCTTCTCGGATGGAGTATGAATCCTATGTTCGGCGCGGCGGCTATGAGTGTATCAAGCTTTCTTGTGGTCTCAAATGCCCTGAGACTGAATTTCAGAAATATCAGCTCTCCGAAGAAAGACATAAAAATAAAACCCGTTGTAATAAAGGAGGAACAGACAATGAAAAAAACTATGAAGATCGAAGGCATGATGTGTATGCATTGTGAAGCAAGAGTTAAAAAGGTTCTTGAGGCTCTTGACGGAGTGCTTGAAGCAGAGGTAAGCCACGAAAAGGGCACTGCTGTAGTTACTCTTGCAGGTGATATTTCAGATGATGTGCTGACTCAGGCCGTTACAGCTCAGGATTATACTGTTATTTCTGTGGAATAAGAGTATAAATCATACTGAATAGCTGTTTTTAAGACAAAAAATACAAGGGGAGCTGTGAAAACGGCTCCTTTTGCTATTATATATGTACTATCCGTGATTTTAGTAATTGCCGAATAGTTAAAAAGGAAGCAGCCTGATTTTTAAGCCTGAATAAGGTTCTTCGCTGAAATTACGTTCAGGTCAAATTGCCGCTGTATTTTACAGAATGGGGAGGCGCTGTGACACATAATTCTACCCTGAAATATAAGGAGTTGCTGCAGGTGATTAATTTCTATAATTACATATTATTGTGCTTACTTTAACGAATATTTAACATTACTGTGCTATATATTATACAATGTGTGTATTATGTGAAAAAATAAGCGTCAGTTTTTTGCTCTTGTGTATGATAATATACAAAATATCGCCTTTTGCCTGTTGCAAAAATCGCGTGTTTTATGATAAAATATTATATTGAAGATATATATGAAAGAGGTAACGGCAATGAGTAAAATTTATGATCTTATTCCCTCGCAGGATACAATGTATCTTATGCAGAAGTATACGTTTCATAAACAGATCATTCAGATCCCCAGTTCATTTATGGTCGATATGGATGTTGATTTTAATACCCTTACAAAGGCTCTTAATATTGAGATCGAGCGTAATGACTCCATGCGTCTTCGCTTTAAGAAGGAAGGCAAGAAGATAGTTCAGTATTTTCTTGACAGCTATAAAATTGATTCTGTTAAGGTTCTTTCCTTTGCTACAGAAGCCCAGCAGGACAAGTTCTTTACAAAGGATGCACAGACTCCTGTCAGATTTATGAAGGATGAGTGCTACAGGATTTATTTCTTTAATGCGTATAACGGATATAAGGGTATTTATCTTAATGCAAGCCATATGGTAATGGATGCAATGGGTATTCTTGTGTTTTTCCTTGATCTTCTTGCTATCTACAGAGCTCTTAAGGCAGGAACAGAGCTTCCCGCTCCTCTTCTCAAGTATGAGGATTATATAATAAAAGAGCATGAGAAATGTGCAAATGAAGCACGCTTCGAAAAGGACAAGAAGTTTTACGATGAGTATTTCAGAAGCTGCGGTGAGCCTACTTACAGCGGTGTTCACGGTCCTGCATTCCTTGAAAAGGAACGCAAAAAGAAAAAGAATCCCGATCTGAAGGTTCCTTCAGCCTACAGTCCTCTTCTTGACAAGGCAGAGGTTATAAAGATGAATATCTCCAAGGAGCTTTCCGAAAAGATTCTTGAATTCTGTAAGGAGCGTTCCGTTGCCCCCGAAAGCCTTATGCTTCTCGGTATGAGAACTCATCTTTCCTGGCTTAACGGAAGAGATCCCTTCGGCTTCCAGATGCTTATGTGCAGTAAGAGGATCACATATAAGGATATGAGAACCGGCGGCTGTATGGCACAGCCCATACAGGTGCTCACAAGAATCGAGGAGAATATGACCTTCTCCGAGGCGCTTGACGAGTATCTTCGTACAAGAACATCTCTTTACCGTCATCTTACTTATCCTTACACGGTTGCCCGTGATCAGCTGAGAGAAATATATGATTATTCTCTTATTCAGGGACCTGCCTCTCTTATGTTCTCGTGGCTTCCTATTCCCGTTACCGAGTTTACAGATTTCAAGTTTGATTTCAAGACATATAATCTCGGCAGATATTTCAGCCCGCTTTATGCTATATGCTATCCCGATCCCAAGAATATGACATTGGCCCTTCATTATATGTACAGAGTAAAGCTTATTACTCCCGAAAATCTTGAAGCATTACATAAGAATACTGTCAGAATTATCGAGAAAGGTATCGCAAATCCCGATATTACCATCGGTGAGCTTCTTGACAGCTTAGAATAATAATTTATCTGAGGTGCAAAATGATGGATCCTAAAGAAAAAAAATTGATCGATGATCTCCGCCATACCGTTCATATGATGGGTGAGCTTCTCACTCTCAGAATGCTTATTGACCGCATGGAAACATACGGTGAGCGTGTATGTATGGTTGAAAAGAAAAAAGATGTTGTAATCAATTATACTGTAAAGAGATTCCGTGAGGATGTTTTTGCTTTGGGAACTGCTCTCAAGTCAATGGGACTTATGGGTAAGCACCTCGGTATACTTAGTGAAAACTCATATCAGTGGGTGGTTGCATTTTTTGCAACCGTTTGCGGCGGCGGTGTTGCCGTTCCTGTCGATAAAGAGCTTTCTGATGCAGATATCAGCGGTCTTTTCACAAAGGCGGATGTAGAAGCAATTTTCTTCTCCCGCTCTTACATGGAAACTGCCGCTTATCATCTTGAACACGATAAAAACTGCAAGGCCGCTATATGCACAAACAAGGAGTTTGACGGTTTCCTTTTCTTTGACGCTCTTATAGAAAAAGGAAAGGAGCTTATTGCCGCAGGTGACAGAAGTTATACAGATATTTCTGTAGACAAGGATGATCTTGCTGCTATCGTATTTACCTCCGGTACTACAGGTGCTAATAAGGGAGTTATGCTTTCTCACGGAAATTTCGCACAGAATGCAGACGGTGTTCTTGAGACTATTGAGACACAGTACAGCTCAATTTCACTTCTTCCTATGAACCATGTATATGAGCTCAGCTGTAATATTCTCACTTCTTTATATATGAACTGCCCCGTATTTATAAACGACTCTCTTAAGAAGTTTATGGATAATGTGCGTTTCTATAAGCCTGATGCTATGGCTATCGTTCCTCTTGTTATTGATACTATCTATACGACTATATGGAGAACTGCAGAAAGCACAGGCAGAGCTGAGATTCTTAAGAAGCTTCTGAAGCTCAGTAATTTCCTCAGAAAGCACGGTATAGATTTAAGACACGTGTTCTTCAAGACCATTGCAGAGAAATTCGGCGGAAAATTCCCCACAATGTCCTGCGGCGGTGCTCCCACGAGAGTTGAATATATCAAGTGTCTCAGTGACTTCGGCTTTACAATCTATAACGGCTACGGACTTACAGAATCCTCTCCTACTGTCACACTTAACCTTGATGCCGGTAATTTCCCGGATTGCGCAGGTTATGCATTCCCCAAGGCAAAGTTTAAGATCAATGAGCCCGATGATAAGGGTATAGGTGAGATCTGGATTAAGGGTGATAATGTAACAAGAGGTTACTATAAGGACGAGGCCGCAACAGCTGCATCCTTCGAGGACGGATGGTTCAAGACAGGTGACTACGGCAGAACTGACGAGCTTGGAAGACTCTATGTCGTCGGAAGAAAGAAGAATCTTATTATTCTTGATAACGGCAAAAACATTTTCCCCGAAGAGGTTGAAAGCTTCTATATGGAAGCTGTTGATTATCTTCACGATGTTGTTGTTTTCGAGGCTGAAAAGGAAGTAGGCGGAAGAAAGCAGAAGATCATTGCAGGTGCATTTTATGTAAGTCCTGAGGATGTAGGCAATAAGAGTGAGGAAGAGATCCGTGAAATGGTCGAAAAGGATATTCTTGAGGCCAATAAGGAGCTTACCGCTTATAAGCGTGTTCAGGATACATATATCACAACTAAGGAATTTGAGATCAATTCCACAAGAAAAGTAATACGCAGCAAGGTAATTGAGCGTTACTATGCTGAGAAAAAATAATGAAATATTATTGGAGGAAGAAAAATGCTTGACAGAATCAGAACTATCATTTGTGAATTTGTAGATATGGATCCTAAGGATATCACTCTTGAGACCAATATCCGTAAGGATCTCGGTCTTAATTCCCTTGAGCTTGTTAACCTTGCAGTTGACATCGAAGAGGAATTTGATGTTGAGATCCCCGATAAAGAGGCTATGGGACTTGAGACTGTAGCAGATGCAATCAAAGTAATTGAAAAGTATATGGATTGATCCGTCAAACGGAACAAGGATATATAAAGTCAATATAAAATCAATAAGCCGCAGCGAATACGAGGCGGCTTATTTTCTTATGTCCCGTCAAAGACAGGAAAAATGCAGGGAATACAGTCGGGATAAGGATAAAATGCTTTGCATTGCCGCCGATATGCTCGCAAGAAAAGTGATTGCTGAAGAGACTAAAACGCCGGAAAACGAACTTTCTTTTTATAAGGCTCAGGGCGGAAAGCTCTATCTTGATAGCGGGGACTGTTATTTTAATTTCAGCCACAGCGAAGATACCGTTGCGCTTGCGTTGAACAGACACCGCGAGGTGGGGATCGATGTTGAAAAAATAAGAAAAATATCTCTTAATCTCATAAAGCGGGTCTGCAATAAGGATGAAATCGAATTTATTTCAAACGGCAATGGCTTGAATTCGGATTTTGCCGAAGGAGAGGCTGCAGAGCGGTTTTTCAGGATATGGACATATAAAGAGGCTGTACTCAAATGCAGCGGTGAAGGGATAATTTCTGAGCTTTATAATATAAGCTATGATAAGGATAGGTGCTTTTGTGAGATAACTGACGGGTATTGCTTCACCTGTGTTACGGCAGAGTGATTATCGCCGTGAATTCATATAAGGCTTTACGGAAAAACGGTTTTTGTGCGCATCAGCGACCGTTTCCTGATAGTCTGTCTCTGAGTGAAAAAGCTTGCTTTTCGTTCATAGGAGCATAAATCTTTTTAATTTATTTATATGAATTTTCCGTAAGGTGAAAATATTATGTTTCATCATCTGCCTCTGAGCTTGGATGAAAAAGTAGTTCTTTTTGATATGAGAAATATGAACAATTCTGTATATTAAACAGAAAAAAGTGTCGGTGTTGCCCTGAAAACAAGGGTTGCCGACACTTTTTTGTTGTAGGAGGATATTTTTCCCTCACTGCTCCTTTATAACAAAAAAACCACCTGTGGCTCCCAAAATCGGGGACTGCAGGTGGTTGCTAAAGTGTAAGAGGTTTCTTGTTACTCAACTGATTTAAGGGAAAGAACCATGTCTACCTTTTTCAGCTTTCTGTGAAGCAACAGATTTACCGTGATGATTATTATTACGGTAATTGCTATTGCAATAAGATAGCTGTACCAGGAAATAGTCTGTCCGTACATAACCGTATCAATAGCTGTGAAGGAAATGAGCAGATAATGAAGAGCTATTCCTAATACTACGCCGAAAAGCATACCGAAGAGTGAAACAAAGATGTTTTCTCTGTATATATAACTGCTGACCTCGCTGTCAACAAAGCCGAGCACCTTGAGAGTTGCAATTTCTCTTGTTCTTTCAATAATGTTTATATTTGAAAGATTATAAAGAACAACGAAGGCAAGGATAAGTGCCGACACAAAGAACAGAAGAATGACAAGGGAAAGAGCATCTGTTATACGGGATATACTTTCTGTTGTGTCACTTGTAAAAGCAACAGCGGTGATGCCGTCTGTTTTCATAAGGTCCGTTGAAATGAGTCCCTTTGTATTTGCAAGTGTCTCCTCATCCGTGTTGTCAAAAGCAGAGGAGAGCTTTCCTATTGCATAGTAATACTCAGGTGCTTTTCCTGTAACATCCTTATATGTTTTTTCTGTCATATAGATGTAATGGAAGGTGTAATTTTCAACGATCGCACTTACCGTAACAGAATAAACATTGCCGTCACTATCGGTGAACTGTATGCTTTCTCCTACGGATGTTTTTGTGTCTGATGCAAGCTTTTCGGTGATTATTGCTCCCGTATCATCAAGCACATATCTGTCACCGCTTATTCTGTTCCTCAGATCGATATATTCTCCCAGCATTGCGCTCGTTTCGGGAACCAATACATAAACATCAAGCTTTTTGTCGCTTCTTTCACTGCTTCCTGTCATGGATTTCATCGCTGTAAGCATCAGAGAGCCGATTCTTGCGTCTCCCGCTGCCTCATTGAATTCATAGGTGTGAGCAGAAGTTGTCTGAGTATTGTTGAAAACTATCTGGAAGTCATATTTTGAAATAGCTTCATTGCCGTACTGCTTTGTAAGAATTGCACTGATTGAATTATACATACCGAGGCTTGCAATAAGAAGTGCGGTACAGCCTGCAATTCCGAAGAGGGTCATAGTGAATCTCTGCTTGTTACGGAAAAGATTTCTTGCGGTAACCTTTGCTGTAAAGCTGAGCTTTTCCCATATGAAGGTGACCTTTTCAAGAAGAATGCGCTTTCCGACCTTGGGAGATTTCGGACGCATAAGAACGGCAGGATTTGTCTGAAGCTCCTTATATATAGCAAGAGTTGTAGCAAATGCCGTACATAAAACAGAAATGAGAAGGCTTAAAAACGCATATCCGACAGGGAATACATAAATAAGCTCGGGCAGGGAGTACATGATTGCATATGCGGAATTGATGGCAAAGGGGAATATGAACACCGCAAGAGCGATTCCCAATGCAGTTCCTATAAAGCAGGCACTGAGAGAATAAATGACATATTTTGCAACTATTGAAAGCTGTGTATAGCCTAATGCCTTATATGTGCCGATAAGCACTCTGTCTTCATCAATAAGCCTTGTAAGGGTGGTAAGGCATATCATTGATGAAAGAATGAAGAAGAATATCGGGAAAATATTTGAAAGAACCTCAATATTATTAACGGTCTGTCCGTAGCTCTGATAGCCGGGCGTTGAGTTTCTGTTGCTTACTGTCCAGGATATCTTGTCAAGCTTTGAAAGAAGAGCCTTTGCATCGGAGACCTCCTCCTGAGCTGTTCTTAAGCCCGAATCAAGCTGTGCCAATGCCTCTGCTCTCTTTTCCTTTGCAAGTGCAAGATTTGAGGGAGCGTTGTTTACCTGGTTTCTTAATTCGTTGAGCTTTGCTTCAGCCTGTATTCTTTCGATCTGAAGCTGAAGATTGCTGCTTTGTATGTTGTAGCCGAAGGCGGTGAGCTGTGAGGATGCTGTCTGAAGTGCTTCAGCTGCCTCTTCAAGCTGTCCCTTTGCGGCTGCAAGATCATAGGTTGCCTGAGTAAGCTCCTTTTCCTTTTCCTGAAGCTGTGTACCGAGGGTATCAAGCTGTGCTTTCTTTTCATCAAGCGTTTTTTGCTGAGTGGCAAGATTTGCCTTCTGTGAATCAAGATAGGGCTTGAGCGAGACAGCAATTTCACTGGCAAGTCCCTGGGTGGTCAGTGATTTTACTGCATTGTAAAGCTCGGGATAAGTGATCTGCATCATATTGATGATAGATTGTATCTGCTCCTGTGAATATGCATCCGTCTGAGCATCCTCAAGCTTCAGCATGGTAGCCTCTGCGGCAGAGATAAGATTTTTGGTGGTATCAATGGTCTGCTGTGCATAGGCTACTGAGCTTTTGGCGTTTTCATAGCCTGCATAGGTCTTGTCGTAAAGATCCTTTGCCTGATTGTGTTTTGATTCCTGAGCATTGTAAAGAGCAAGATTCTGCTTGTAAAGCTCCTCCTGCTTGGAATATGCTTCTATTGCTGCATAGTATTCTGCAGTATTGTTGCTGAGCTCACCCTCTGCAGTTTTGAATTTATCATTGAATTCGGTTTCTGCATTTCTGACGATCTCAGTTCCGTTTGTAACAAGCTCCTGAAGCTGTGCGATGTTTTCGTCAAGCTCCTTCAGTTTATCGGATATTTCCGCTGAGCTGTTCTGAATAAGCTGCTCGCCTTCCGCAATTGCATTCTGAAGGTCGGGTTTCAGAGCCGCAGCGCGTATTTTCATCTGATTTGAGGATATTGCCTCTATGTTGGAGATAACGGGAGTGAGGTATTCAAAATATTCATCAGAATAGGGCTCAAAGTGGTCTGCGCCCTGAACATTTACATATACCTCAGGGTAATAATCCATATTGAAAGCTTCTTCGGGAATGATGATAAAGGTGCCGACCTTTCCGCTGCCGAGTGTGGTGTTGCCGCGTTCAAAGGAGAGATAATAAGGGGAGCGGATTATTCCGACTATTGTAAATGTGTTTGTGTTAAGTGTTGAGGGGGAATTGCCGTTTTCTGATTCAAGAGTGATGGTATTTCCTATCTTATAGCTGTCAGGGGTGGAAAGCTTACTTGCATCTACGAGACATTCGTTGACTGAGGTGGGATATTTACCCTCGATAAGTTCGGGACGGTTCATAAAAGAGCCGTTATTTACACCGTTCAGAAATTCTGCAATATGCTCGGGAGAAATGCTGTAGGCACGGGCACTTATCTGTGTTCCGTCGATATCTGATTCTGTTTCGCCGTTGACCTTGACAAGTGCATCGGTAAATTTCTGCCCGGTTGCATACTGAACACCGTCCAGTCTTTTTATAGCAACAATATCCTCGTCGGTAAGACCGGCAAGGGACTGAACACGGATATCCATAAGATTGTAATCCGTGAAATATTTTTCCGCAGTGGCAAACATATCGGGTGCTGTTGCCTTGATTCCGACAAAGAATGCCGTACCGAGGGCAACTATCAGCATTATCGATATGAAGCGGCTGAAGTTGTTTTTAATTGTACGAAGGGTATCTTTGATTAAAGCTTTTGACAAAGAATGCTGCCTCCTTACCATTCTATCCTGTCAACAGGCAGGGGATTGTCATTGATGGCTATTCGGTGAACCTTTCCGTTTCTCATTGTGATGACACGGTTTGCCATAGGTGTGAGTGCGGTATTATGAGTTATGATTATGACGGTCATACCCGTCTCACGGCTTGTATCCTGAAGAAGCTGAAGTATCTGCTTGCCCGTATTATAATCAAGTGCGCCCGTAGGCTCATCGCACAAAAGAAGCTTGGGATTCTTTGCAAGTGCACGCGCAATTGAAACTCTTTGCTGTTCACCGCCGGAAAGCTGTGAGGGAAAGTTATTCATACGGTCTGCGAGTCCCACTCTTTCAAGAACCTTTGCAGGGTTCAGTGCCTTGTTGCTTATCTGGGAGGCAAGCTCCACGTTTTCAAGGGCAGTAAGGTTAGGAACAAGATTATAAAACTGGAAAACAAAGCCTACATCATGTCTTCGGTACAGTGCCATTCGTTTTGAATTGAACTGATTGATGAGCTCTCCGCCCACACGGATCTTTCCGTCGTCACAACCGTCGATTCCTCCGAGAATATTAAGAACGGTGGTCTTACCGGCACCGCTGGGACCGACTACCATACATAATTCACCCTGCTCGACGGAAAAGGATACACCGTCAAGGGCATTTATGGTAACTTCACCCATACTGTATTTTTTGTAAACAGACTCAAGCTCAATGAAACTCATACTTATCCACCTTAAATATTATAACTTAAAGTATATCTCATAAAAAAAATATAGTCAAGGAATTTATATTAAAACTTCGTCTTAAAATTATTAAAAAATTATAAACTTTTTGTCGGAATTTTTTGCGAAAACTGACATTTTTGAGAAAAATGTAAAAATATGCATAATTTTCTGAAATATATACAATTGTGTATTTGCCTCGGCTTGACAATTGTTTTATTCTATATTAAAATTATTAGCTGAAATAAAATTGAAAGGATACTGCCTTATGTCTGTTGAAAGAGTTTTGTTCGGCGAAATGCCCGACGGTAGAGAGGTTTACGAATATATTATTACGAATTCCAATGAATACAGTGCACATGTCCTTACTCTCGGTGCTACACTTCGTTCATTTTATGCAGAGGATAAAAACGGAGAGCTCCGTGATGTTCTTCTTTGCTTTGATAATGTTAAGGACTGTCTTGAACTTTCCGATTATCAGGGTGTTGTTGTAGGCCCCGTGTGTAACCGTATAGGCGGAGCAGAGATAGATATCGGCGGTGAAACTTATAAGCTTACTGCAAATGAAAAGGGAATTACATGTCTTCATTCAGGCGGAGAAATGGGGCTTTCTCTTTGGAAGGCGATCGTGACCGATTCCGACAGTGTTGAGTTTTCTTACGTTGCAGCTGACGGAAGCCACGGCTTCCCCGGTGAAAAGACAGTTAAGGTTATTTACAGGCTTACGGATGATAATGCTTTACATATCTCGTATGAGGCTGTTTCTACAAAGGACACTTATCTTAACTTCACAAATCATGCATATTTCAATCTTAACGGCTATGACAGCGGAGACATTCTTTCTCATAAACTTATGATAGATGCAGACAGAATTACCGAGGTCGACGAAAACAGTATCCCCACCGGAAGAAATATAGATGTAAGCGGCACGGAATTTGATTTCAGAGCTCCCCGTGTTATCGGTGAAGCTATAGAAGGGGAACATGAGCAACTTTGCTTTACGGGCGGCTACGATCATAATTTCTGCATTAACTCCTATGACGGAAGTCTCAGAAAAATAGCTGTTGCAGAAGGAGATGTCAGCGGTATAAAAATGAATGTTTATACAACATTGCCCGGCGTTCAGTTCTATGCAGGCAATTTCCTTAAGGGAATTGAAGGAAAGAATGGCAAGCCTATGGAAAAGAGAAGCGGCTTCTGTCTTGAAACACAGTTTTATCCTGATACTCCCCATCATAAGGATTTCCCCGATTGCCTTTATAAGGCAGGAGAAAAGTATGTGTCTGAGACTGTTTATCAGTTTGAGATATAATTAATATTATTTTCATATTTTTCTAATGTAATATTCTTGACTTTTTATGTTATTCTGTTATAATATTTCTGTATGTTTTTAATTTATTGATTCGGAGGTGCGGTCGTGTCAAAAAGAAAACTCCTCACAAGTGTTTTTGCTGTCTTTATGTGCATAGTTCTTTTGTCTGCTGATTTCTTTGCATCGGCGGCTATTCTTGCATTTGAGACACAGTATGACTACGATGAGGCAGATGTTGCATGGCTTACCGATCTTGTTATACAGGAAGATATGACAACAGTTGAAGGAATTATCAAAAGAGCAGAGCTTATTCCCGTTCCCGAATATCCTTATACTGAGACTCCCGAGAGCTTCAGAGAGGATGTTGATTATTTTACAGCACTTTATAATCTTGATGAAAACATCGGCAGAGCAGGTTATCTTTATTTCTTTGAGGTTCTCAGCTCCAGAGACGATCTTCTTGCTGCAGATGTATCGGACAGAGAGGTAAGGGAATATCTTGAAAGCATAGGTATTACCTATCCCGACAATGCCGACTCTGATCAGCGCGTAATGGCAAGAGCGCTTTTTGTTGCAATTTCTATGGGTAATTATTCCGATAATTTTGCAAACGGCACAGATCTTGAAGAGGTGCTTGTTTCTTATATGGCAACCCTTACGGGAATGAATACGGAGTCTCTCAGAGACTGGCTTCCTGACAGCGTATCCTTATCGCTTGACGAATATATACTTGCCGCATCAAAGCTTACTCTCTGGTCAAACGGCTATGAGGTTACGGCAGAGACAGGCGAGGATGAGGTTTACCGTCTTATTGCAGAGATGACAGTAAAGGCTCAGGGAATTTCCGTTGAATCCGATCTTCCTTTCAGGGAGCTTAATCTTACATATATAGCAGCTCTTCTCGGTGAAAAGTATTCAGTAAGCATCGACAGCGCAAAGCTCGGTGTTGCTATCAACAGCGGTACGACAGCTTACTATATCCTTCAGCTTATGGGTAAGGAGCATGGTCTTTCAATAAGAGAAGATAATGCTTCATATGAGGATGCATTTTATCTTGTAGCCGATCATTCGGGTGCATTTGATGTGGAAAACGGCGAGTTTTATGCTGATATATTCGATTATGAGGTATATCTTAAGAATAAGTGTGACAGTATCTGGGTATATCCTACTGCTTACAGCACAAACAGCTCGGTATATACGGTTACCGTAACGGTAAACGGTGTCGGAATTACAAATAACTATTATAACGAAGTGGCACTTTCTCCCGATGCTGAAAAGCAGGAGCTTGAAATCGTTGTAACAGCTATCGGTAAGGGTAAAACAAAGGAATGCGTTTATTCAGTAACCGTTTACCAGGGTGAGGAGGCTGCTTCGGATAATGATCCTTCAACAGAAGCAGGAAGCGAAGAGCATTCGTATCTTTCATCGGATTCTCTTGTTTCTGAGGTGCTTTCCTCCCTCGGTCTTGATTCCGTGCTTTCTTCAGTTATAGATCACGCATATGTATCTCTTCCTGCCGGCTTATCAGGTATTGTTTCTTATATAGCACCTACCTTTGACGGAAATATTCCCGGTGGTATTGTAGGAAGTGAGCCTTCATCTGATGATGAATTCTTTATTGCAGTTCTTGATGAGGTCGGTGCTGTTATCGATACTGAGATTCAGGGAATTCCCGGTCTTGAGCTTAGCGGAGATCTGCTTCAGCCCGAAAATGCAATGATCACCTTTGAATAAAAGGATTTGCCGTTCCTCAGACGGTGGTTTTATTTGGGAGGGAATAATTTTATGAACGAAAAGATACTTATAGTTGACGATGATGCAAATATCTGCGAGCTTCTGAGAATATATCTTACAAAAGAGGGCTATTCTCCCGTTATCGTCAATGACGGTCTTGCTGCCGTTGAAAGTGCGGCAACGGTGAAGCCTGCTCTTATTCTGCTCGATATTATGCTTCCAAATCTTGACGGTTGGCAGGTCTGCAGAAAGATAAGACAGACAAGCGATGTGCCGATCATTATGTTATCTGCAAAAGGTGAGACCTTTGATAAAATACTCGGTCTTGAGCTTGGAGCAGATGATTACATAGTAAAGCCCTTTGAGACAAAAGAGGTCGTTGCCCGTATAAAGGCTGTTCTCAGAAGAACTGCAACACCCTTTGCAGAGGCCTCTAAAGAGGTTAATTTTGACAATCTTTTTATAAGCATCACAAATTATGAAATGAAGGTCAAGGGTGTACATGTCGATGCTCCGCCCAAGGAGCTTGAGCTTCTTTTCCATCTTGCAAGCAATCCCAACCGTGTATTCACAAGAGACCAGCTTCTGGATGAGGTATGGGGCTTTGATTATTACGGTGATTCAAGAACTGTCGATGTGCATATCAAGCGTCTTCGAGAGAAGCTTGAGGGTGTTTCGGATAAATGGGAGCTTAAAACCGTCTGGAGTGTCGGCTACAAATTTGAAACAAGATAAATTATGATATAATAATATAATATAAGTGAGCTTTTGTTATGTCAGTAAAAAGAAGACGCCGTTCAGGCAGTATGTTCAGGTGGTATTTCGTACAGACCACCGTATCGGTTCTTTTGTGTCTTACGATATCAAGTCTTGCAGTTTTGTTTTTCTTTCTGACCTTCTGGAAAAATGATCGGCTCACAGCGCTTAATGATGACGCTCTGAGTGTTTCTCAGGGCGTTAAATTAATTGTTAATGAAGAAAAAAACAAGGCTGATGATACCGATGAGAATGCTGTTTATGAATCGATTAAAAATATAGTTATTACTGTTGCACAGTCCTCACGCACAGAGATATTTATAATTGATACAAAGGGAAATATCCTTGTATGCTATGATCCCGTTTCATCTGTCTCAGAAGAATTTGTCTGTATGCTTCACGCGAGCATCGGCTTCTCTGATGATGTAATGAGTGTTATCGCTTCATCCTCTGAAGTCTGCTGTAATTATGAAGGAGCTCTTCCGGGCTTTTCAGATGAGAATTATCTTATCGGTTCAACTTCAGTCCGGTGCGGTAATTTGAACGGCTATGTTCTTGTAGTTCAGGCGGAAAGTCAGGCATTTTTGCCGTATACAACGGAATTCCTGAGAATTATGATATTTGCAAGTATCATAGCTGTTAGTATATCCTTTATTCTCTCCCTTATTATTTCTTACAGAATGGTCCGCCCTCTGAAAAAGATAACTGCCGCAACAAAGCATTATGCAAGCGGAGATTTTTCGGGAAGGATAAATACTGCGGAGGTCTATAAAGAATTGGGACAGCTTGTGGATTCGGTAAATATTATGGCTGATAACTTAGCTGTTCTTGAAGAATCACGAAGCAGCTTTGTTGCAAATGTTTCCCATGAGCTGAAGACACCTATGACCATAATCAGCGGTTTTGTTGACGGAATGCTTGACGGAACCATCCCGCAGGAGGAGTCTGAGAAATATCTTAGTATTGTCTCTGAAGAGGTTAAAAGGCTGTCCCGTCTTGTTGTTGCAATGCTTAATATGTCAAAAATTCAGGCAGGTAAGCTTACACTTAACCACAGTATTTTTTCCGTCAGAGATATCTTCATAAAAACGGTAATCGGCTTTGAAAAATATATTGAGAATAAAAAAATCGATATAATCGGACTTGACAGTATGCCGAATGTACTTGTGCATGCCGATGAAACGCTGATAAATCAGATCATTTATAATCTGATAGATAATGCCGTGAAGTTTACTCCTGAGGGCGGTACTATTACACTGTCGCTCAGAGAAGACAAAAAGGAGACTGTTTTTTCTGTAAGAAATACGGGAAAGGGCATTTCTCAGGAGGAATGCGGACTTATTTTTGACAGATTTTATAAGGTCGATAAGTCAAGAGGTCTTGATGCAAAGAGCTTCGGCATGGGACTTTATATTGTAAGAAGTATTATTGAGCTGCACGGCGGCACAATAAAGGTAAACAGTGAAGAGGGGAAATATGCAGAATTTGTTATAAATATCCCGTCTGAACCGAATATTTAATGATTATTTAAAGTAATAATATTATTATGCTGTCATATTCAGGAAAGGAAAGAATATTATGAGCGAATTTGACAATTTTAATAAAAACCCGGCTGAGGGTAGCAACGGAGATTCATTTGAGAATAATGATGCTGCAGATCAGCCCCGTGCAGAGCAGAATGCTGAAAATGACGGAGTTGTTTTTAACGAGGATGGCACCTATCACGGAAGAGTGCGTCCCGAGGATAATTCCCGCGGAAATTATCAGACTGCGGATACTGAAAACAGAAGCTATCCTTACGGCAATTCTTCCGGCTTTTACGGAAACGGACAGCAGTATACGGGAGAAGGCGGCAGCGCTTCAGAAAATTCCGGTGCAGGAAATTCATATCCTTACGGATATTCTCAGCCAAACGGCAATAACGGCTCTTATCCCTACGGTGCTCCGGGACACGGAAATAACGGCAATTCTTACCCTTACGGCAACACACAGCAGGGAAGAAATGATAACGGCTATCCCTACGGAAATAACGGTGAAGCTCCCCGTTATGCGTACAGTGATAACGGCAACGGCGGAAATAAAAAGAAGAACAGCTCAAAGATATTTGCAGTAGTTGTAAGCGTTCTTTGCGTATGTCTTGCAATTGCTCTTATCGCAGTTGTTGCAGGTGACAAGAAAACTCCCGATAATACAGAAGAGACTACCGATGTGTCTGTATCTGAGAATGTAGAAGAATTCGTTACAAATGCTTCCCCTGTGACCGGTAATGTCAATATGGGCGGAGAGCTTACCCCGAAAAATATATATAATAAGGTTCTTCCTTCATCTGTAGGTATTCTTGTATATGACAAATCCAAGGCCTTGTCCTCAGAGGGCTCAGGCGTGCTTTTCCAGGAATCAGCTGACGGAAAATATACCTATATAATTACCTGTGCTCATGTTATAAGCGATTCATCGGGCTATATCCGTGTTCAGACACATGACAGCAAGGAATATGATGCCGAGGTAGTAGGCTTTGACGCAAGAACTGATATCGGAGTTATCCGTATTGAAAAAACAGGCTTCACCCTTGCCGAAATAGGAGATTCCTCCAAAATATCCGTAGGCGATCCCATATATGCTATAGGTAACCCCGGCGGTGTGGAATTTGCAAATTCCTTTACAGACGGTATCGTTTCCGCTCTTGACCGCCCCGTAAATTCCTCTGAGACAGGTTATACAACAGAGTGTATTCAGCATACAGCTGCTATCAATCCCGGAAATTCAGGCGGTGCTCTTGTTAATTCCTTCGGACAGATCATCGGAATAAACTCAATGAAGATAGTTGCCGATGAATATGAGGGCATGGGCTTTGCTGTCCCTTCCTCTGTTTTCACTGAAATTGTAAATGAAATAATGCTTCACGGCTATGTTTCAAACAGACCGAAGCTCGGTATCACTTATGTTGCCGCAACAGAGTACAGCACATACGGAATGTTTGTTGCAATTAAGGGACTTCCCGGCGGCTCTATCGTAATTTATGAGATATCCTCTGACAGCTCACTTATCGGAAGTGAAGCTAAAGCAGGTGATATGATCGTTGCTGTAAACGGTGTTGGTCTTGATGATCCCTCTTATCTTTCAGAGGTTATTGAACAGTCCGATGTAGGTGATAAGCTTACACTTTCTCTTGTAAGAATCCACGAGGATTATTCCTTTGATGAATTTGATGTTACCGTTACTCTTGTTGAGGACAGAGGTGACACCTTTGTTACAGAAGAGGAGCCTACTACAGCCGGCGGATATCCCGGCGGATATGAGGATTATTTTGAGAATTATTTTGAGGATTTCTTCGGAAACTATTTCGGCGGAGGCTATAATCCCTGATAAGAAATGCTCCTTATTATTAAGCTTCTGCCGGAGTTTTAATGAGTATTCTCTTTTCGGGGAATACTCTGACGGCTTTTAATATCTGATGCGTTGGACGAGGCTTTATCCGGAGCAGTCCGACAGCATTTAGGTATTGACAGAAGCCGACTGAATTTATTATACTAATATCAGAAGTAAAAAACAGATTCTGAAAGGTGATATTATGAAGAAAAGTATTTTAGTAGCTGTTATAAGCGTTCTGCTCGCAGTATTGTTTTCTATGACCTGTTTTGCAGGTATTGCGGATAATAACAGTGTTACACCGAGAGAAACAGTCTCAACGATCGTAACTGATCAGAGCCTTTATACGGTAAAGGTAAATGATATGGTTAAGATCAATATTACTCATAACAGCAATCATACAGGATATACCTATGTTTCAAATGCTACCGTTGTTGCAACAGTTGACAGTGCCGGCAATATCGTAGGCAGAAATCCCGGAACAACATCGATCAGAATTACCGCAAATAACGGAGATTTTGTTGAAGTATTTGTAAAGGTGCTTCCCATTCCCGTAGAGACAATTACAGCAAGTGTTGCCAAGAGAACACTTTATGTCGGTGAAGCTGTTGAGATCGTTAATTATTTCGAGCCCGTAAATGCATCTAATAAGAGTGTTACATATGTTTCATCAAATGATGCAGTTGCTTATGTTGACAAGAACGGTCTTATAACTGCTACAGGTTCAGGTATTGCTACAATAATGATCAGCTCTGCTGTTGATGAGAATGTATTTACCACGATCGATATTATTGTAAAGCCTGCTCCCTATTTCCAGATCACAATTCCCGCAACAATGAACATTGATGAAACTGTTGAGTTTGAAATTGTAACAAGGACAGAGCTTGAATATGAGATAACTATGGTCTCATCCAATCCTTCAGTTGTTACAGTCAATGATGATAATACCGTAACATCAGGAAAAGAGGGCAAGGCTAAGATCACTTCAACAATAGTTCTTTCCGACGGTTATGTTGTTACCCTTGTCAATGAGGTCACTGTTGACGATCCTGATACAGAACCTCGTTGTGTAATGTGTGATATCTATGAAGCAAACATCGGTACACCCGGTGAGATCTTCCTTAAGATCATACATACGATCGTGCATTTCTTTGATACATTACTTTTAGGACTCTGATCTTAATCATTTTGTTTCATTAATAAAGCTTAAAGGACATCGTACGGTGTCCTTTCTTTTTTTTGCTTTGCCGTAGATCCTTTTCTGCAAAGTAAAAAATATGCCCCTTTGAATGAAGCAGCATTTTCTCGGAAACAGACTTAGCGAGGCTGCGAAGCCCTTTCTTTTGAGTTTTGCCTTCTCAATGAAAAATCCCCTGCTCCCGAAAGGGAACAGGGGATAGAAAATAATAGTTGTTATTTTGCTGCGGGAACATTGATTACAAGATCTGAAAGCGGGAAGGAGCAGCAGGGATGAATACAGTTGAACTTGAAGTCTGCAAGCCTTCTGTATTCAAGATGCTTGGGAACATATACACTTCCTGAAAGAAGATGTGTATGGCAGAAGCCGCATTCACCGCTTCGGCATCTTGAAGGTGCGGAAATGCCGTTCTTTTCAAGTATCTGCAGAACGGAATCGTTTGTAGAGCCTGTTACTGTCTTTGTAACATCCTGAATCGTTACGGTGATGGAAACGGTCTCAGGGATATCGTTGGGATAATCCTTCTGTGACTTGGGATCGTGGAATTCACCGAACATTTCATGGCGGACAAATTTCTTTGCAAGTCCGAGCTTTTCAATTTCCTTATCAAGGAAATCATACATTGCCTGAGGACCGCAGATAAATACTGAATATGCTTCGTCTGAGGGAGCATACTTTTTGATAAGCTCAGCTGTGATAAAGCCTTTTTCAATGCCGTCGGCAGATGTATCTGCATCAGGATCACTGAAAACATGAACAACATTGATCTTTTCGTTCTTCTTTAATTCCTCAAGCTCATCATAGAAAAGAACAGCGTCCTTATTACGGCTGCCGTAAAGGAGAGTCATCTCAAAGTCCTCGTCACCGTCAACGATAGCGCCTGCCATTGAAATAAAGGGAGTGATACCGCTGCCGCCTGCAATACAGATGACCTTTTTAGCGTCTCTGAGAGGCTGATATTCAAAATGACCTTCGGGAGCGGAAACAGTGACCTCAGTGCCTACAGTCCAGTTGTCAAGAATATAGTTTGACATAAGACCGCCGTCCACTCTTTTGATTGTGAGCATATATTTTCCGTCAAGCGCATCCTTGGGCTTTGAGGAAATGGAATATGCACGGGTGATCTTCATTCCTTCGATTTCTTCAAAAACCGAAAGGTATTTACCTGCACCGAAATAAGCCAATGCAGTTGTGCCCTTTGCTGTATCGGGAACAAGAACAAAGCTCTTGCAATCATCTGCTCTTGTGATCACTTCTTCGACCTTGACAAATTGCTTTTTAGGGTGTAATGCCTTTGCAATAACCATTGCCTGGTCAGGCATATCGGGGAGTCTTGCCATTTCCTGCTCAAATCTTTTCTGGCGTCCCGAAAGAAGAGGGATGAATTTATTTGTTTTAAGTGCTTTTACCTTGCTTGCCATTTTATTTGCCCTCCTTTTTTATAGCCTTAATAGTGAGATTTGCGGCCTTTTCACCTGAATAATAAGCACAGCCGTAGCCGTCGCCTCTTTCCTGAGTTGCGCCGCAGAATATAAAGTTATCAAACGGCTGATCCTGCTCGAACTGTATTGTTCTGGGGATCATGCTGTCCCACTTTTCAAGCTGATATCCGTAGGGTGTGCCGTAGGGGGTATTAAGATATCTGCAGAATGTGGGCGGCAGAGCGATTTCAATTTCCTCAATGTGAGGCTTGATTGATATGTTAAGTGCCTTTTCGCAGGTATCTATAAGATCTTCGGCAACCTTTGTCTTTAATTTCTTATAATCCTGGGGCTTAACACCCTTGAGCTCGTCGCCGAAGGACATTGTAGTAAGGAATAACTGACAGGTACCTGCAGGTGTACTGTCAGGTAATATCTCATTGAGACAGTTTATAATACAGAAGCCGTTGAAAAGATGCTGACAAGCCTCAAACTGCTTATCGGAATCTGAATCGGGTGCGATAAATACAGAGTAGTCTGTGATGCCTAATTCTTCCTTTGTAACATCCATTCCGAGATATACGGTCGTAAGAGTAGCCGCTATTTTTCTTGCATTGAGCATCTTAAGCTGCTTCTTGGGAACCTCTGTTTCCTCAAATAAGGTGCTCCATGTTGTGTTGGGATGAGAGTTACAGATGAAATGAGAGCCGTAAACCTCTTTTTCGCCGTTGATGACAACGCCTGCGGGCTTGCCGTTTTTCATTATTACCTTTGTTACCTCTGAGTTATACCAGATATCACCGCCGTTGTCGCGTATTACCTTATCAACTGCGAGGCTCATTTCGTGGCTGCGAAGCTTAGGAATACCTGTTCCTGCGGCAGTGTAGCTGTTAAGCACAAGGGAATAATATAAAAAGTCAAATATACCTCCGGGCACACCCATATAGCACCAGTAGGTGTTGAATATATCCTGAGCCTTCTTGGGCATTCCGAGTGCATCAAGTGTCTCATTGAGTGTATGTCCCGTTATACGCATAAAGTCAGGAACATCCTTGAGAATAGTGGGGATCTTAAGAGGCTGCTCAAGCTTATTGAATGCATCGTACATTCTGACTGAAAGATCAAATGCAGCCATACAGCTGTCATATGAGCCGGGAACTATTTCATCAAGCTTTCTTGCAAAATTCTCAAAGCCTGTGGGCATTCTTGCATCAATTGTGACCTCAACACCGTTTTCATTGATAAATGTGTCGGTGTCGCCCTCTTTTGCAGGGACGATAAGTCTGAAGGTCGAATTATGCTGGATCCAGTCAACATCTGCACCGAATCTTTTGAAAGTCTCGTCGATAGCACCGGGATCATCGGGATTGCCGACACCTGCGAGCTCGTGAAGAGAGGGCTCGAATTCAAATCTGCCTCTTACAAAGGATGATGCAGAGCCTCCGGGAAGGTTATGCTTTTCAAGTAAAAGGGTGGAAAGACCGGCTTTTGCACAGGTTGCAGCGGCACCGAGACCGCCGTTGCCGGCACCTATAACTATAACATCATATTTTTTGCTCATAGCTTTTACCTCCGCTTAAAACATTACAAATCATTCTATCACTTTATATTAATAAAAACAATAATAACATAAAAATAAACTGCTTTTTCGGAAAAATAATCAAAATTCATTGCCTCTACTTATTAAAAATAACAATGGAAAATAAAATACTGATGTGATAAACTAATAAAAAAATAATCAGGTGAGAAAATGAGATACAGTATTTTTGATGCACCCGTCAGGGTATACGGTATACCGGGCTTTCAAAAAAATAAAAAGCTCGAGAGATTTCCCGAGGAACTGAGAAAACAGCTCTGCCCGGATGATGCTTCACAGCTTTCTGATATTCTGACAAGGACTGTCGGGGCAAGAGCGGCATTTCGGACAAATTCAAAAAATGTAAGAATTGATATGAAGCTGAAAACACTTCAGCACGATGTGGGAATGTCCCGTTTTGCCTGCTCGTCGGCGGCAGTATATACGGGAAAAGGCGATGAGCAGATATTCAGAGGTCTTGCCGTGCCCGGATTCGACGATATGACAGGGGATATAGCCTTCATAAAGGAGGATATAACTGAGGATGTTATGATATTCTTCCCCAGAAACGAAATTGTGGAGGATATTATAATTACCCTTGATGACGGTGCGAAGATATTACCGCCGACTCCCTATAAATATGAAAAGCCCGTTGTTTTCTTCGGTTCATCCATTACAGAGGGCGGTCACGCAGGTCTTGTCACAAATGCTTATACTGCACTTTTGTCAAGATGGCTTGATTTTGAATACTATAATTTCGGTCTTTCGGGAAACTGCCGCGGACAGACTGAAATAGGTGAATACATCTGTTCTCTTGAACCTTCGGTTTTTGTATTCGATTATGATCACAATGCGCCTGATGCGGATTTTCTCAGACGCACACACGAAAGGTTTTTTAAGCTCATCAGAGAAAGAATGCCTTATCTGCCCGTTATATTGATGTCAGCTCCCAATTTCGAGCATATGCCCGAGGCGAAGGAAAGAAGAGAGATAATAAAGACTACCTATAAAAATGCGCTCGATTCGGGCGATGAGAATGTATACTTTATAGACGGAGAGGAATTTTTCGGAGCTACGGAACGCTTTGTCTGTACCACCGATACGACTCACCCCAATGACTACGGCTTTCACAAAATGGCAAGAGTCATAGAGCCTGTGCTTAAGGGGATTCTTGAAGGCTTGGAATAAGGCTTTACAAAAGGGGAAAACACAAGCAAAAAAGACAGCAAGCATCAAGCTGCTGTCTTTTTTCATTGTGTTATTCCTCGTCAAAGAGGGGAGTAGAAAAATAGCGTTCTGCAGTATCGGGAAGCACGGTTACCACCGTTTTTCCGGGACCTAATTTTTCCGCAAGCTTTATTGCCGCCGCTACATTTGTGCCTGATGAAATACCGCACATAAGTCCTTCCTTTGAAGCAAGGTCTCTTGCTGTTTTAAGAGCCTCTTCATCGGATACTATGTATATATCCTCATATATGCTTGTGTTAAGAATCTCGGGAATAAGTCCGTCTCCGATACCCATCTGAATATGAGCACTTACCGTTCCGCCTGCGAGAATTGCGGCATTTTCGGGCTCAACTGCCCATATCGTCATATCGGGATTGAGAGCCTTGAGCGTTTCTCCGATTCCCGTTATTGTACCGCCTGTGCCTATGCCTGAGCAGAAGCCGTGAATGGGACCTCCTACCTGCTCAAGTATCTCAAGACCTGTCTGATATCTGTGAATCTGGGGATTTGCGGGGTTTTCAAACTGTTGAGGAACAAACACATTTGGCTCGTCCTTTTCCATCTGAAGGGCAGTTTCAAGGCATTTTGCGATAGCATCGCCGATGTTTCCTTCATCGTGAATAAGAACTACCTCAGCGCCGTAATGTCTCATAAGCTTTTTTCTTTCAATGCTTACGCTGTCAGGCATTATTATTCTTACCTTGTAGCCGAGCACCGCACCTACAAGAGCAAGACCTATACCCTGATTGCCTGAGGTGGGCTCGACGATAATTGTATCTTTATTTATTTTCCCCTTTTTTTCTGCATCCTTTATCATATTGTATGCAACTCTTGTTTTTATTGAGCCGCCTACATTCAGTCCTTCATATTTTACAAGAACTCTTGCCGAATTTTCGGGAACCATATGGTTTAACTGAACTATCGGAGTCTGTCCCATAGCGTCAAGAATATTCTGATATATCATAATAAAGTCTCCTAATATAGTATAGAGGTTATTTTAACTCACTTTTCTGAATACTTCAATACCAAATACGGTAAATTAATAAAAAATCCATATATTATATAATACACGGCACAAAAAGAAAAATTCCTTTTTGCGCCGTGAAGTTAAGATCATATAAGATATTCTATCAATGAGAAGATAATGCGGGAATATATGTTGAAGAAATAATCCTTTTCAAGCCGGTTCTTGTACAAAATAGTAATATGAGTTTCGTCCTTAAGCCGGACTTCTTTTATTTCCGAGAAATAAATCGGGTATGAATGATTTTGATCGTAGCTCGTATATATACCTTTTTTTGTTATCAGAAATCCCGTTTTCCCCGAGCTCATGATCGTAGTATCAAGAAGCGCAAGAATGTCTCCGTGAGGAACATGGTTTGCAAAGCGGGCGGTTGCATTTGTCATCTGGCGGGGAGTAATTTTTGCTCCCGTAGAAAAGCTTATATAGCAGGAGTCTCCCTTGTTTTTATTTGCATATTCAACTGCACTTAATATCTGATCCCTTGTGAAGCCTCTGTTATTAGAAAAAGGCACCGTCTTATTTGTTGTATTGTCATTCTGAACGGCAGGTGCTTTTTTCTCTTTCTTTTCGGGAACGGGCGGCTTTTCTGCAGACTCTTTATTCTTCAGAATATCCTCTTTTTCTTTCTTTTCCGATGAAATCTTTACGGAAGCCTCGGTCAGTGATAAGTCGGGGATATCTGTTGAAGCAGGAGCCGTATTATCGGTTATGATGTCAGCTACCGACGGTATTTCGGGAGTTTCATTGAAGGTCTCGCTCACGGGAATTTCGGGAGCTTTTTTGATATCCGTCTCATTAACAGCCGTCTTTTTTATTCCTTCATCCTTTTTGCTTTCAGACTCACCGACATAGCACTTTTGGAGAATGCTTGCCGTAAACAGCATAGAAAGGAAGCTTTCTGTATCGGGGAATTTATACTTATACATTGCCTGATTTGAGTTTAACTGCATTTCCATTCCGGGGGTCATATTCGCTTTTTCAAGGTGTACTACAAGCATCTCCTTTTCCTTGTCAAGAGCATAGTTTATTTCCCTTTTGCAGTTAAAGGAACTGAGAGCATTATCTGAAAGCAGAACAAGTATTACTGCGCAGTCAAGAATCTTTTGCGCTATGAATTCAGGCCATTCGGAGCCGGGAGCAATGCCTGTATCGTACCATATTCTGAAGCCCTTTTGCTCCAACGCACTGATTATAGGAAGCGCCATGCTGTTATCAAGATGCGCATAGCTTATAAATATAAAAGGCTCTTTTCCGTGATACATAATTAATCTCCCTGTTACAATATATAAAATAATAATAACACAGTTTTCAGACTTATGCAATAAAAAAAAGATATTCCGCGAGGGAATATCCTTTGTGTT
Organism: Clostridia bacterium; assembly: GCA_017440965.1. Taxonomy (GTDB): domain Bacteria; phylum Bacillota; class Clostridia; order Oscillospirales; family Acutalibacteraceae; genus RUG806. The sequence continues at coordinate 110,441 of JAFSGH010000009.1, forward strand.
ATCAAAGCAGATCGTCAAAATAAATGATATTTGAGGGAACGCATTTGAGCTTTCCTTCCTGCTCTTTTTTAATAAGCTCTACTATTCTGTCATTGATGGGAGTGGGAATACCGCATTTTCTGCCCCATTCGCATACAACACCGTTTATTGCATCAACCTCACAAGGCTTACCGTTTCTGATATCCTGAAGCATTGAGGGAACGATGCCCCTGTGCTTTTTCATTGCGATGGGAAGAAGAAGCTGAGCAAAGATCCTTTTTGCCGTGCCCTTATAATAGAAAAGCTTTGTTATATCCTTGCCCTGAACGGGAGCAAATTCAGCACCTGCGGCATGACCTACATCAATGCATTCCTTCATACAGCGTACGGCTACCTTTTTAGCATCCTTATTCTCAGAAACATCACCGAAGCAGCCGCCTACAACTGTTCCGAGCCCCGAGAAAGTGGCGTTTATAAGAAGCTTTGACCAGCGTGCGCCCAGAAGATTTGTTTCCTCGTGTACGGGACACATAAGCTCAAGAATCGATTTTACCTTATTGAACTGAGCGTCTGTGATGCCCTTCATTTTTCCCATATGGAAGGAAAGACTGTCAGGCTCAGATGTAAGCTTACAGACGCCGGGGGAGGTAAGCTCTGCACCCCATTCAACTGTACAGCCCATTGTGTGCTCCTCACCGACTATCTCGGCAATGCCGGGCTCGGGAATGCCGTTCTGAAGTGTTACGATAACACCGTCATCCGTAAGATGATCCTTAAGCATTGTAACAACCTCTTTGTTGAATAGCTGCTTTGTCATAAGGAAAATAACATCGTATTTTTTTGTCATCTCATCAGGGGTAAAGGCTGTTACGGGTACATTCATTTCAACTGTTCCCGTAATAGTTGCTCCCTTTTCTTTGAGTGCGCTGACATGAGCCTTATTTCTGTTGATAAGGTCAATTTTACCGCCGTTTTTTGAGATATAGGCACCAAGCACCGTTCCGAGGGAGCCTGCACCGTAGATTGCACATGATATATCGTTCATAGTTTTACACCTTCCCGAAATTTATAGCTATAAGTTATCACAGATTTTATTAAAAAGCAATATGAGTATTACACAGAAACGGATAATTCCGAAAATAAAATATCCATCAATGCCTTTTACAGCGATTTTATAGTATTTTTATATTTATTTATAAAGGCGTTGTTTATTTCATCTCCACCGTCAACATTGCTGCTTGAGAACACCTCAGGCATAAAGCCGTCATCAAGCATCTTTTCAATACAGCCTGCAACTGCCGCGTGAAGAAGAGCCGCTCCCGTACTTGTTGAGGTGGGGCAGGCATTTCTCTGAAGTCCGTCAAAATAAACGGATGCATCTCCCACGCAGCCCATATTATCAAGAATCACATCGGCAAATTCATAGAGCTTCTTGCCGCTTTTGTGTCTTGAGGGACTTGAGGAGGAGTGCCTGATATTTGTAAGAGCAATTACCTTAAGTCCGTTTTCCTTTGCAAGACAAGCCATATCAACGGGCGCACCGTTTCTGCCTGAATTTGATATGATCACGATGACATCGTCTTTTTTCATGGAATAGGAATTAAAAAGGATCTCTGCATAGCCTTCAAGTCTTTCGATCTCCGTGCTTTTTGATGCGGATTCGTGAAGCATCAAAGAGGTCTCAAGCACCGGCTGAAGTCTTACAAGACCGCCTGCACGGTAAAAGACCTCCTCTGCAAGCATATGAGAATGTCCCGTGCCGAATAAAAATATATTGTGTCCGTTTTCAAGGGCATCAGCAAACAGCAAGGCACATTTTTCAATAGACTCCATCTGCTCAATAATAATATTTTCAATTATCCTCTGAAGATTATTAAGATATTCCAGTGGCTTTTTCATATAAATACCTCCCAAAAGGCTCATTATAATCAGCGTAGCACTAATTATGATAAAAATCAAGATTTATAAGAAAAAACGACCGTGTTTAGGACACGGGCAGTTGAAATCTGAGTTAGAAAGTGATATATTGATTACAGAATAAGAAGCAGACAAGGGGAAGTGATCATATGAAAGACTTACGCAGATTTCTCAAATGCTTTATTTTTGCTCAATTGGGTTCATTGGTCGGCTTTTGTATAAAAAAATATCACCATTTCACAAATTATCCCTTCCGCTATACCGAGCCCTGGTATTACAGCCTTACGATTCCTCTTATTATTACAGCAGTTGTCGTAACAATTACCGTGACAGCCTACTTTGTCGTGTCTCATATTATAAAAAAACGCGAGCAATTTCCTATATAATAAACAAAAAATCCGAACCCTTTTTCTATTGGGAAAATTTGGTTCGGATTTTTCTTGTTTGAAAGTAGTGACCTATTTTGATACGAAATGGACATACCTGAAACTTTTCGTTAAAAGGTGTGAGGAACGTAAAAGGTTGCGCCAAACACATATTACACTATCTGTGTATATTTTGATTTTCGTTGTGTTTGATTTTATTTTTAAAAAAACTGCCCTCACGGGGAGAGCAGTTGCAGATATATTCTTTATTTATCCTTTGTATGTTGAAGAGAGTATTCCTTCATCATCAAAATTAAGTTCAATAGCAAATGTTTCGTTAGTACCGTCAACGAAGTTTATTGTAACAGTTATTATATCATTTACTGAAGATAAAGGTGTTTCAGGAGCAGACTTGAATGTATCTTTCATGCTTTCGGATAAGAACCAATCAATAGTCATCCCATCATCTTTACCATAGATTTCTTTATACTCCTTTCCTGTAAGTGTAATTGATGTACCCTGTTTTACAGTTGTTATATACTCTGACGGAAGGGCACTGCCGAGCAGACTTTTGTCAGAAATAGTAATTTTACCTTTTTCGGTGCAGGATATAATAACATTTTCAACACTGTTAGCATCTTCAACCTTAATTTTAAGGTAATCAGCAGTACCAAAATATATGGTGGGTTCTTCCTGTGAACCAACCAAATACCATCCCTTATCCAATCCATAAAGTTCTGAAAGTCTACTCTTGAGGTTAAGCATTACAGCATCTTTTTCTGAATTGGACATATCTGTAGTATCCTCTACCATAAGAATACCGCCTAAAGGTATTTTTGTATTCGCTTCTTTATTTAAGAGTGTTTCCGTATGATCTGCGGCATTTGCAACCATAACAAAGAAATTTCTGTTTAAGTGCGTAGCACCGTCATTTACATCTACATTGTTGGAATTGTCCGGCAATGTGTTAATGCCGGTATTAAAAAAGGCAAATGCAGCTATAAAAATCATAGCAAATGCGCAAGAAATTGCAGTTAGTTTATAAATTCTTTTTTTCATAATAGTTCTCTCTTTCTTAATATTTTTTACATGGTTTAAAATATCTTGTGTCATCTCTTTATCGGTTTTCATATATGAAATCCTCCTTCTCGAGTTTGGCTTTTAATGACTTTTTAGCCCTGTGTAAAAGTACAGATGTACTCTTTTTTGATTTTTTCAATATTTTAGAAATTTCTTCAATTGAGAAATCTTCAAAATAGAATAGTGTTAACACGGTTCTATAATCAGGATTAATGCTCTCCAAAGCCTCGTGTACAGCTCTTTTCTCATCGTCTTTTATATATAATTGTAAAAACTGCTCTTCCTCAAATTCAATATTAAATATTTCATCTATAGGAATCTCTCTGCCTTGAGGATTTTTTCGAATCCAATCAACAGCGGTGTTTCTTCCAATTGTATAAAGCCAAGTTTTAAAAGAGGCTGTTCCTTTGTTCTTTGGTTTTTTGAGTAAAAGTTTGACAAATGTTTCTTCAGTAAGATCTTCTGCGACCGAAAAATTATTTACAATTGAATTGATGTAATTCTGTAAACCTGGTCTATATTGAGAAACTATCTCTTCAAGAGCACTTTCATCCCCTTTAAGAAAACGGTGGTAGCTACTTGCACCATTATCCATAGGTTCCTCCTTTCCGAAGACCATTTTAATGTCTTCACTATTTACACGAATATTAAGACGAAATATTACACTAATAATAAAAAATTACAATTTTAGTTTAACATATAATATTTCATTGCATAAAACAAAGGTTTATTTTTATAGAAACATTAATATAGTTAAACCAAATAGACATGCCAACAACTAAAACAGACGAACCTGTGTATAAATAATTAAAAGATATTGGTTGAAAACGACAAAACAGACTCTGAGAGGGTTAAAATGTATTCCTCAGAGCCTGTTATCGTTAAAAGGTATAGCAAAACTCTTATAAACAGTCACTTTTACAAAAACAAACTGCACACCAAATCTAATACTCATTGTATCAAAATTGGGGTGCAGTTATGGCTATGTGCTACGAAAAAGATATTTTCAGCATTATTGAATATGAATTCGAACTCTTACATAAATCACGGCAAAAGCCGTGTATATCATCAATTCCGCAGGAATTGCATATCATCAAAACGAAGTTTTGTATATCATCATTGCGAAAAGAAATGCAGCCTGCGGCTGATGATATACACCTTCGGTGATGAGATGCACGCTTGCGCGTGATGATATACCATTGCTTTCGCAATGGATAAAAAATCGACAGGTCGAAACCTGTCGATTTTTGGTGCACCCGACACCTTGAAATCCGAACCCAATGCCGACTTTTCAAGGTCGGCAAAGGTTATGGTTTCAGTACCGTCTTTGAAGTTGAAGGTAATTACCATTCTGTCTTCAAATAAGAATACTGAGTTTACAAAGTTGTTGATTAAAGTTCTTCTGTGGTCAAGCTTCTTGGGATTGAGTTTACGGAACTTGTAGAACCAATATAGAATCTCTTCACGGGTAAGCTTAGGTCTTGACATTTCCTCTTTCATAATTCTGATTGAAAGCTCACTCTTTTCTGCTTCAAGCTCTTCCATACGCTCTTTTGTAGTCGGTGTGATAATACCTTTCTCCATAGCGGTAATGAGATTATTGATTGCTGTAAGAGTCTGTGCATATTGCTTTTGAAGTATGGGTAGAACTGTGCTTTCCTTGTTAAAGGTTTCAAGAGCTTGGTCAGTTAAAAATTCTATGGTTTCATCGTTCATGATTAATCTGCGGATACTGTCAACAACAATATCCTCA
>JAFSGH010000010.1 GCA_017440965.1 Clostridia bacterium
GTTTTTCCGTTAAGAAAACAGTCCGGTGGACTGTTTTTAGGAAAAAGCGGCGCAGAAGCTATGCTTCAAGCCATGCGGAATTGAAAATTCCGCGGTCCCTTAAAGCGCGCCAAGTGAGAGATGAACACTAAAGTTCGTCTCTTATTTTTTTTGTATATAAAAACTAAAAAGGGACTCGAACCCTGAGAGGGTTTTTCCGTTAAGAAAACAGTCCGGTGGACTGTTTTTAGGAAAAAGCGGCGCAGAAGCTATGCTTCAAGCCATGCGGAATTGAAAATTCCGCGGTCCCTTGAAGCGCGCCAAGTGAGAGATGAACACTAAAGTTCGTCTCTTATTTTTTGTAAAGCTTATTTTTATCTGATCAAAGTCATTTGTGTTGATTTTTTTTGAATATATAGTATAGTATGTGACAAATATGCAGATATATGAGTATGTAAATGCATATAACTCGCTTATATGGAGTGCTGACGGAAAAACAGTGTATAATCCTGCCTTGATTACTGTTTTCTTTGCTGTTAGGAATGAAAGGTATGCTGTTGAGTCGGGAAATACAGTGACTATTGAATGAGGAGCAATTATGAGAGTAAAGGATAAATTATTTCTTGATTATAACGGTCTTGTTGAACACGGGCCTATAAATATAGTAGCTTTCGGAGACAGTGTTACACACGGTGCATTAGGCCCTGATGAGATAGACTATGAAACTGTTTACTGGAATCTTCTGAAAAAGAAGCTGAACGAGATAAGAAATTATGTTCCCGTTAATGTGATAAATGCAGGTATTGGCGGAATCACTGCCGATAAATCACTTGACCGTATGCAAAGGGATGTCTTTTCTCATTCTCCTGATCTTGTTATCGTCTGCTTCGGTCTTAATGATGTGAACGGTGAGCTTAAGGTATATTTATCAGCCTTGGAAAAAATATTCTCTGAATGTCAAAGCAGAAATATTGAAACGGTATTTATGACTCCTAATATGCTGAATACCTATGTTGCAGAGGACACCGTTGATGAATTGAAGTCCTATGCTGCAGTGACGGCAGATCTTCAGAATTCGGGAAAAATGGATCTTTATATGTCGTCTGTGGTAAAGCTCGCTGAGGAGAATGGAATAAAGGTATGCGATTGCTACAGTATATGGAAGAAGCTCAGCGAAACGCAGGATGTAACGATGCTTCTTGCAAACAGAATAAATCATCCCGTAAGGGAAATGCACGAGATCTTTGCCGGATGTATATTTGATACGATAATGCTTTAGTAAATACCTATAAAGAGAGACAGCTTATTGTGGTCAAGTCGGAAAAACGGATAAAAGAAAAAAGAGACCTCCTATGGTAGAATTAAGCATCTATCATAGGAGGAATTTTTATGCTGTTATTTCATTTAATTTTTTGAGGAGAAGTCCTACGAGAGTTTTTGCAATGGTTGTAAGTCCTTCCTTGCTTTGACCGACAGAAGAAACTATTGTGGATGCTTCCGGGGTTCCTTTCAGGGGAGTAAGGTTAAGCACACTTTCAATGATTTTTTCGTTTATCGCATACTCTATAAGGAAATCAATGGTTTTTTGTGGATCTGCAACATAATAAGTGCTTCCGTCTGAAAGAGCAGTTGCTGTACCGCAGGACATAAGCTTTGCCATATCCATATCGGGCATATCTGCTGCTTCGGATTTAGTGATAAGCTTCAGTAAGCCGTCAAGAAGTTGATTGAAGCTGCCTGAAATGTCAAGGCCGATTTTACCTATTATTTCAATAAGAGAATTTCCGAGATTATATATCTCTCCGTCCTCGAAGCCCATAACTGCAGTTGCAAGCTCGTGGAAATCGCCGTCCATCTTAAGAGAACGCATACTTTCGCAAAGCTTTCCGTTTTCAATTATGGCTGCAAAGTTTATTAACATACTTGTAAGCGCATTTACGGGATCCTTTGCAGCCTTATCTATTGCAAGAAGAACAGGCTCAAGAATAGCCTTCCAGATATCGCCGAGATCGGTGTACGAAATAACCTCTGATGCTGAAGGATATTCTCCTGCTCTTAGTCCCAAAGCACCGAAAAGTGTGAAAAGACAGGTCTCATAACCGCTTTTTTCAGATGAATTATATATCTTAGCCGCATCAAGGTTTATCGGGATCGCATCGGTATTAAGAAGAAAATCCACAACATTTATATTTACTGTTCTTTCCTTGCTCTGAACGCATATTTCAAGAACACCTCTGAGCCCTGCTGACATATCCGCCATTGCCTTGTAAAAGCTTTCTTTATCGGAAACACCCCATTTGATCGAATTCCAGAGTGTAGTTGTAAGCTCTGTCCCGTCTGTATCGGTCCATGTTACCGTGCTGTCCATATATGTCCAGTCTGTTCCCACACTGTTCAGCACCTCTGTAAGAGGCTTTCTTGCTCCGTCCTTATCGCAGCAGGTATAAGATGTGCCGGCTATCTTTTCTGAATATAAGGGGCCTGTCGGATAAAGATCAATATTTGTCGCAAAATCCATCATATCGAGATTTGTAAGCACCTGAAACAGAAGGGGATATGCCATTGACATTATTGTGTTTACGATAAGATCCGAATAAACTACTTTTTTTACTATACCGGTAATGTCCTCAGGCTTGATTCCGTTTTCAGTTATATTACCTGCAAGGTCGGTTACTATAGAGCCTATTTCGTTTCCTACGCCTTCAAAGCTGAGATTCAGCTCTATATCAGCCTCATGCTTTTCGCTTGAGGAAGGCTTGGATAAAAGTGATGTTGCTGCAAATGCAATACTTTCAAGAACTATTACTCCTGCCAGAATGATTATTATTATATTTTTGATTTTTCCTGCTTGTCTCGGACGAAGTTTTTTCATATTTTGTGCCTCCTTTGTATAATTTATATTTTAATTATTTTTTTTCTTAAGTCAATATTTACATCGAGATTGCAACATTATGAACAATTTTGTCGGAGATATAACATAAGCAACATAATGAACAAAAAATGTATAAATTATTAAAAAAAATTGACGGATACAATATGTTGTGTTATAATGAAAAAAAATAAATATAGGGTGATCATTATGAAAAATCTTGTTAAAAAGGCACTTTCACTGATTCTTGTCACACTTTTAATTATTTCTGGCTGTTGCCTGACCTGCTTTGCTTCAGACGGAACGCCGAGCGCAGACAGAGCGACTGCAATTCCTACTGTTTATATTCAGGGATACGGTGCTGAAATTTTTGCAGATGCAAATGACCGTAATTCCGAAGTAATCGTCGGCGGGGCAGTTCCGTTTCTTACTGATGGTGTTCTCGGCGGTATGCTTGAAAACATCATGGAGCCCTTGATGAAGGGTATTACAAGCGGTGATTATACGGAGTATAATGATCTTGTTGCCGAAACTCTTATTGCCGATCTCGGCAGATTTGGGCTTGATGAAAACGGTGAGCCGTCAGACGGTTCAGGTAATTTCTGCACCCGTGAGGTTAACCTTATAAATAAAAAATGGTACGGCGGTAAATATGATATTTATTCTTACAGTCTTATTTATGACTGGAGAGTGGATCCTTTTGTAACAGCTGCCGAGCTTAATGCATATATTCAGAAGGTTAAGGCTGTTACGGGCAGTGACAAGGTAAATCTTGTCGGCAGATGTCTTGGTGCTAATATTGTATTGGCATATCTTTCCGAATACGGATATGATGATATTAATGCTGTTAATTTTTATGTTGCAGGTCTTGACGGTTTTGAAATCGTAGGCGCACTGTTTTCCGGTCAGATAGTTGTTGATTCGGATGCGCTGAACAGATTCCTTCAGTCCTCCCTTGACAGTGAAGAGGATGAGCTTATTTCATTTGCAAAGTCATTTGTTGCAATACTTAATTTTATAAACGGTCTTGATCTTCCTATTGATGTAGTTTACGGGATTTATGAGCAGGTCTACACTGATATTATTCCGAGAGTCCTTAAAGAATCCTTCGGTTCAATGCCCGCTTTCTGGTCATTTGTCGGTACGGATTATTATGAAGCTGCAATGAAGCTTAATTTCCCGGATGCTGAGGAGCAGGCAAAATATGCAGGACTTATCGAGAAGATCGACAGATACCATAATGAGGTTGCTGTCAGAACAGAAGAAATAATTAATGCGGCTATAGATGCAGGTGTCGGAGTGTATTTTACTGCAAAATACGGTTTTACTGCAGTTCCTCTCAGCAAGGAATCCGATCTTCACAATGACGGCACAGTTTCTGTTACAAGTCAGACACTCGGAGCAACCTCAACATCATTCGGAGAAAAGTTCAGCAAGGAATATCTTGAAAATGCAGAAAAGAACGGTACTGCAAAGTATATTTCTCCCGATAAGTGCATTGATGCTTCAACTGCTGTCCGTCCTGATAATACCTGGTTTATCCGTGGCAGTAAGCATGAATTTATGCCTGATTCAATAGACATTATGATTGCAAAGATCTTTGATGCTACTGTTAAGTCAGAAAAATATGTTACGGTAAATGATTTTGAGGAATATCCCCAGTATCTTTATGTGGAAAGTCTTGACGAATATGCTCCCTTGAATATTATGACGGAAGAAAATGCAAATGACGGATTTGATTGGGATGTAAGTATCTTTGCTCATCTTTCTAATTTCCTTGAAAAATTATTGAATTTTGTCTCCGAGCTTGTTAATAAAATTCTCAGCCTTATTGCAAATACCGAGATTTGATAAACAAAGACTGTTATACAACAAAGCTCCTGTCCTTTTTCCGGGATGGGAGCTTTCTTTTGTTCGCAAAAGACGAATGCATATTATTTTTATTGTGTTAATACTGTATCTGTACAGAAAAAAAAACGGCCGCTGCAGATTCTGCAGTGACCGTTTAAATAAACTCTGAAATTGTCGATGACCGCAAAGGATATTGCGGATGAAACAATTTACTGATTTTCGGAGCTGTATTTCTTGAGTATTATTTCACACAGCTTTTCTGATCTGTTTGCCAAATAGAATTTAGAGATAAGCTCTGCGCACTGATCAACAGAAGTGCCGATGCTGTCCATAAACCAATGAATGACCATATTACGGATACCGCCGAGGGTGTAGTACATATGGCAGATATATTCGGTAGCTTCATCAGCAGGAGCAATGTTTATTATCTCATGAGAAAACTTCTCCTCTGCAAGAGAGATGATTCTCTGAATCAGGGGCTCTCCGTGAGAAGATGTAAGAAACAGCTTGTAATAGCCTTTGTTTTTATCAAGAAACTGTAATCCGAACTCTATGGCATCAGTCGGATCGAGGATTATATTTGAAATTCCTAATTTATCAAAAGTTTCGTCAATTGCTTCAACGATGTTTGACTGGATTGCAGAATAAAGATCATAAACATCAAGATAATGTGCGTAGAAGGTGCCTCTGGAAATGCTTGCTCTTTCTACAATATCAGTAACTGTGATCTTTGATATATCCTTCTCATTGAGAAGCTCAGCAAATGCCTGCTTGATAAGATGTCTTGATCTTGCGGCATTTTTATGTGTGGATCTCTTGCCGACTGCCATTTTTTTCCTCCGGGATATTATTTTTTCTTGGAATACTTTGTTTTGTAGATTATACGCATCAGGGTGCATTCAAGGGGATTGATATATTTATCCTCTCTGCCGTATGCGGATGCTGCAACATAGGCCTTACAGCCCTTTTCGGCAACAAGCTTTACAGCATTTGCCTCATCCATGGATGAGCCTGCGCAGACTGCACCGTTGTGCTTTATCATAACAGCGTCGCGATGCTTCATTTTGCGTACAGCCTTTTTTGCTGATCTGAGACGGTCATTGATGTCATAATCGGCAGTTTTCATTGTAACACCGACTATCTGAGCAAAATCATCAAGGAAGGGTCTTACCGTGATGCCTGTTTTTGAAAGCTCACTTGTAGCCTGCTCCTTTGAATGCGTGATAGCGTTTATGTCTTTTCTCTTTTTGTATATCTCAGCGTGAAGCTCAGCAAAAGCAGGGTAGTCTGCAGATGAATCAAGAGGCTTTCCGCTCTTGAGATCGATCATGATTGCATCGCCGCCGTCTACGGGAGTCATTTCAAAAACACCGTAGAGTCTTTCTGAATTGTAGGCGGGAATCTCCTCCGCACAGGTCTCACTCATAAGAGTATTGGAAATATACTCACAAAGAGAGCCGAAGGTTTCTATTGTTCTTCCGGTAAGCTCTTTGTATCTCTGAAGGAAGATATTTTTACAAGCCTCTTCAAGCTCATTTGCAACAATAAAAGCATCATCAAGGTCAGTACCCATACATACAGCACCGTGGTGCTTCATAAGAACAGCCTTTGATGAGGAACGCTCTATTGCTTCTTTTACGCCTTCGCGGAGAGTCTTTGTGCCGGGAAGACCGTAGGCAGCAAGAGGAACATGCTTACCGATAATCTCAGCACTTTTTCCTTCAAGATGATTTATGTCATATCCCTTGAGGCCTGCAACGGATGCCATTGTCTGATGAGTATGAATAACAAAGTTGATATTCTTTCTGAGTGCATAACATGCTGCATGAACGCCTTTTTCCGATGAGGGCTTTACATCGCCCTCATAGGAAAGATCGCTTATGTTTACTATAACGATATCGTCGGGAGTAAGACCGAGATAATCTCTTCCGCTGGGTGTAATTGCAAATGAATTTTCATCGATACGGCAGCTTACATTGCCCCATGTGCGTTGAATAAGACCTCTTTCACAAAGAAGCTTACCTGCTTTTATAACATCGAGTTTTGCCTGCATTATATCCATTTAAGTCACCTCGTTGTCGGGGAATATCAGTCGTTTTCTTTAACTGTGATGTTTGCAAAGACACGGTCGAAGCGTGCAAGTGCATAATCGATATCAGCTTCTGTATAAGCTGCACTTGTGTAAAGACGGCTGCCTGCAAGGGTAACGAGACCTTCTGCCATATAAGCAGCGCCCATGTGAGTCATTTCTTTCTTTCTGATATCTGTCTGCTTGAGAACGCCGGGGATAGTCCAGGGCTTATTCCAATTGATGGAGAACTGAAGTGTACCTACTGTCTCAAGATGGCAGATTGAACCCTGGTTGAATGCTACGAAGGGAAGGTGGCGTCTTTCGATGATCTCCTGAAGTCCCTTTGTGATTCTGTCACCCAGCTCACCGGCTCTCTGGCAAGCATTGGTTCTGTCCATTTCTTCAAGTGTGAAGTAACCTGCTGCACAGGAAAGGGGATTTGCGGAAAGTGTACCGCCGCAGAAAGCCTTTTTAACCTTAACTGCACCGTCAAGACCTGCACCGAGATACTTCATATATTCTCTCTTACCGCCGACGCCGCCTGCACCGGGATATCCGCCGGCAATAACCTTACCGAAGATTGTAAGGTCAGGTGATACTCCGAAGTAGCCCTGAGCACCTGCCATGCCTACTCGGAAGCCTGTAACAACCTCATCGAATACGAGAAGAGCACCGTACTTACGGCAGAGTCTTTCAACGCCCTTACAGAAATCCTTGTCAACGGGACGGGAGCCGCTTTCGGGGCCGAGGGGCTCAAGATAAACTGCAGCAGTGCCGCCTCTGAGAAGGTTCTTTCTGAGAACTCTTTCAAGAGAATCGAGGTCACCGGGGAAGAATTCCTGAGTATCTCTCATGATTCTGCCGGGAACGCCGTTAGCCTGAGTAGCCTTTGTTCCGGGAATACGGATGCCGTAGCCAAGCTGATCTGACCAGCCGTGGTATGCACCACCCATTTTTACGATATTCTTGTTCTTTGTTGCAAGTCTTGCGATTCTTGCTGCAAGCATACAAGCCTCTGTTCCTGACTGAAGCATACGGAACATATCAACTGTTTCAATGCTGTCAGAGATCTTCTTTGCAAGCTTATATTCAAATTCATGGAAAAGACCTGTTGAAGGACCGCAGGTGTTAAGAAGGTCGATTACCTGCTCGCGGACTTCGGGAGGATTTGATCCGAGAACTGTGGGACCGCCTGCCTGAAGGAAGTCATAGTATTCATTTCCGTCTATATCGTAGAGCTTACAGCCTGATGCTGCAGTGAATACGAGGGGGAAAGGATAGTTGAAAGCAAGGTTATGCTGAACACCGCCGGGAATGATCTTCTTTGCTTCGTCGATCATTTCTTTTGATTTAGCACACTTTTTCTCAAAATATTCTGCTTCGTACTGAGCGAGAGCCTCGGGAGAAATTGTGTAAACGGGCTTTTTAATAAGTTCATCAAGCTGCTTGTTGACTGCAGCTGCGTCAGGGTACTGCGAGATAGCAAAACGAGTATCCATAGTGATTCAAATCCTTTCATTTATTTAATATGTATTTTATATAATACTTTATCTTAAATGTTAACACAAAAGAACACCAAAAACAAGTACAATAAACAAACAATCTGTATTTATTTTTACTATTTTTGTTTTATCAGACAATACGGCAATGTCTGAGACTGAAGCTTTTGCCTTCGGTCTCAAGTATTCCGTAGCTACCGTTGGAAATGCTTCCGGGATTAAAAACAGTTACTCCGTCATATTCCTCTGTGAGCGGTATATGAGTGTGTCCGTAAAGTGCAAGGCTGCAGCCTTCTGATTTTGCGGCATAGTAAAGTGCAAGACGGTCTGTTTTTACATTGTGTGTATGTCCGTGACAGGCAAAGAATTTAACGCTGTCAAAGAAGGAGATTACCCGTAATGTAAAATCATAGCACTGCATATCGCAATTGCCTTTTATTTGATAAAAAGGCTTTGTGTTGATATATTCTCTCATTGCAAACATATCAGCGCCGCCGTCTCCCAGATGAATTACGGCATCGCAGCCTCTTTCTTTTTTTAAGACGGCTTCCAGCAGGGATGAAAAGCCGTGTGTATCTGAAATGATAAGTATTTTCATTAATAAACCTTCCTTTGTGTGCATATTATTTTATTGAATCGTTCAGCTTGTGAACATAACTTAAGGAGGAAAATATGAGACCTGATGATCTTGAAAAGCTTTTTTCTGCCGCAGAAAAAGGAGATAAGATGAGTATTGAAAAGATTGGTAAGGATGCTGCCGCCACCTTGTCTGATGCGCAGAAAAAGAATATAGAACGGGCGATGAGTGATCCCGAGTATCTTCGGTCAGTGCTGTCATCTCCGAAGGCGCAGGAAATCATGAAAAAGCTTCAGGGAGGTAAAAAATAATGGATATATCATCCCTTCTGTCATCATTGTCGCAGGAGGATATTGAAAAGCTGAAGGCCACTGCTCAGCAGTTTTTCGGGCAGAATGAAGATTCTTCCGGGAGTGTAAAGGAAGAAAAGGAAAGCACGGGAATGCCTTTTTCTTTTGACCCGAAAATGCTGACAGGTGTTGCAAGGCTTTCAAAAATGATGAATGAAAATGACGAAAAGAGTAATTTTATTCTTGCTCTTAAACCGTTACTCAGCGACAGCAGAAGAAAAAAGGCAGATGATGCGGTAATGATTCTGAAGTTTATGAGGATAATGAACACATTGCAGGAGAATACCAAATGAGCGATTATTCATACAAGGATCTGATGCGTATGCAGGATGAGGCAAAGCAGCGTGTGATTGAAATGCAGAAGCGATCAAAATATGTGGCAGACAGCTTCAGAGGGGCGATAGCTCAACAGGATAAGTCTGAGGTAAAAGCCGAAGAAAAAAGAAGAGAAGAGGAACTTCCCCGTAAGCCGAAGGCAATAAGCTATCCTGCAGATCTGCGGGGTGCAACAGGAGTAAGAGCCTCATCAGGGCAGGCTGCTCGCAGAAAGGGACTGCCTGATCTCAGAAATACTCTTATGTCATTTTTTTCGGATATGTCATCCGATGATTGTGAACGAATGTTTCTTCTTTCGCTGTGTCTGCTCTTGTCAAAAGAAAAAGCAGATGACTCGCTGATAATCGCACTTATGTATCTTGCAACTTAATTATAATCTACAAATTGCCTATTTTCAATCATTAACTGCATAAAGTGTCGGTTGTGAATTTTTAATAAAAAGAATGTTAAAATTTTGTTGAATAAAATTGCTGAAAATTAAACAATTCATGGGTAGAGTTCATAATTTGTTAACAAATATGTGGTATTATTATAAAAAATACACTTTGAAAGAGAGTGCTTATATGTTTGAGGTTGTAATTAATTTCTTTATGGATCTTCTTGAATTGTTTAAGAGCTTTACTGCTATTTTTTCCGGTCTTACAGGCGGTAACGAAGGCGAGAATGAAGCTGAATAAGACTGTATGAGAAATTATCTTCCGTCCGTCATTATGCGGACGGTTTCTTTTTTTATGTAATTTCAATAAATATAAGTTGACTTTATGTTACGGTTTTGTTAAAATGTATTGTGTATAATATCGGGGAGTATAACCCCCGGAAAAAATGGAGGGAAATGTTTTGACAGATGCAAGAACATTGGCATACATAAATATGTATGGTATTCTCGGAACCTTGGAGAATCTTTGTGAGCTTGACGAAAATGCAAGAGCACTTCTTACCAACAAAAAACCTGTATCTATCGGTTTTGAGGTAAAAAACGGTCCTGCAGCAACTATTACTTTTAAGAACGGCTATTGCCGTATGGAGGACGGCTGCCGTTCCGACTGTACGATAAAGCTTCCTTTTTCTTCATGCGAGAAGTTTAACGGTATGATCGACGGAACCGTAACACCTATTCCCAGTAAGGGCTTTTTGCATATTGGCTTCTTACTTAAGTCTTTTATCGGTCTTACGGATCTGCTTACAAAGTATATGCGTCCCGATCCTGAGGATCTCAAGGATGAAAAATTCTTTGAAATAAGCACTCATCTTATGTTTTATACCATTACCGTTGCTCTGGCACAGATAGGCAATCAGGATGCTATAGGAAAGTTCAGTGCAGATCATATAGTTGACGGAGATATTCTTATGAGTATCGCAGGCGGTCCCAAGGCAACGCTTCGTGTTAAGAATCATCATATTATTACAATAAAGAAGGATATGGGTAATCCCCGTGCTCTTATGGAATTCCAGGGAACAAAGCTTGCCCGCGACCTCTTTGACGGTAATGTAAACTCTATCGCTTGCATCGGTGAAGGAAAGATCACTATGGGCGGTATGATATCAATGATAGACAATGTCAACAGAATCCTTGACAGAGTTGCACTCTATCTTGCATAAGGAGGAACAGAAAATGGCAATTAAGATCAATAAATACGAAAAAAGCCGTGAGTGGTTTGACAGAGCCACTAAGGTAGTTCCCTCAGGCGTGTACGGACATTTAGGTCCTGCAGAAGGAAACTTTATGCCTGTAACATCCTTCCCGCTTATGGGTGACAGAGCACAGGGCTCATATTTCTGGGATGTTGACGGAAACAGATTTATAGACTATATGTGTGCATACGGTCCCAATGTACTTGGCTACAACGATCCCGATGTTGATGCTGCAGCTGTTGAACAGCTTAAGAAAGGTAACTGTATGACTTCTCCCTCATATAAGATGGTAGAATTCGCAGAGCTGCTTGTTGACACAGTTGCCTGTGCAGACTGGGCTTTCTTTGCAAAGAACGGTAATGATGTTACAACTGCTGCTATTATGACAGCAAGAGCTGCTACTCATCGTAAGAAGATCGTCTTTATAAACGGTTATTATCACGGTGTTTCACCCTGGACACAGAAGATCGACTATCCCGGTATCATTCCCGAGGATGTTGCAAATAACCTTTATATTGACTGGAATGATTTTGATCAGCTTCAGAAGGTATTTGATGATAATAAGGGTGAGATCGCAGCATTTATTTCAACACCTTATATGCACGGCAATTATCTTGATAACAGCCTTCCCGCAGACGGCTATTGGAAGAAGGTAAGAGAGCTTTGTACAGCTAACGGCACAGTTCTTATCGTTGACGACGTTCGTTGCGGCTTCAGACTTGATCTTGCAGGCTCTGACCATTATTACGGCTTTGAAGCAGACCTTATCTGCTTCTGTAAGGCTCTTGCAAACGGATATAATGTATCTGCACTTTGCGGCAAGGATTCTCTTAAGAATGCGGTAAGCTCACTTTCATATACAGGCTCATACTGGCTCAGTGCTATGCCCTTTGCAGCAGGTATCGCTTGTATCAACAAGATGAAGGAGCTTGATACTCCTAAGATGTTCCGTGAGCTCGGTCTCAAGCTTACAGACGGACTTAAGGAGGTTGCGACTGCAAACGGCTTCAATATGGTCGTTTCCGGTGAACCCTCACTGTTCTATCTCAGACTTGCTGATGACGATTCACTCTTTATTCACCAGGATTGGATCCAGGAATGCGTAAAGAGAGGTATCTTCTTTGCAGGTCACCACAATCACTTTATCAATGCTTCTCTTACAGAAGAGGATATCAAGTATACTCTTGATGTTGCAGATGAAGCATTCAAGGCAATAAGAGCAAAATATTAATTCGGAATAAAAGGTCCAGCCTTTTACCATAAATAAGGAGGAAATTTATTATGCCTTTAACAAAACAAGAATGGCTCCAGCTTGAAAAAAAGGCCAATGATCTCCGTAACCTCACCCTTGATACAACATATTGGGCAGGTTCGGCTCACATCGGCGGCGGACTCAGTGTTCTTGATATTATGACAGTTCTCTATCATAAGTATATGAACATTAAGGTTGATGATCCTAACTGGGAAGACAGAGACAGATTTATTCTTTCAAAGGGACATGCAGGTGTTTCCTATGCAGCAACTCTTTGTGATTACGGCTTTAATGATGTTGAACTTCTTAAGACCTTCAATCTTTCAGGTTCAAAGATGGGTATGCATCTTGATTCAAATAAGGTTGTAGGCGTTGACGCATCAACAGGCTCTCTCGGTCACGGTATGTCCTTAGCTGTAGGTACTGCACTTGCTGCACGTCTTCAGGGTAAGGACTATAAGACCTTCGTTGTTCTCGGTGATGGTGAATGCGATGAAGGCTCCAACTGGGAAGCAGCTATGAGTGCTGTTCACTATAAGACCACAAATATGATCAGCTTCGTTGACCGTAACAAGTGTATGATCGACGGAAGAACCGAAGATGTTATGAACCTTGAGCCCTTCTGTGCAAAGTGGGAGGCATTCGGATTTATCGTTAAGGAGATTGACGGTAATAACATCCGTGAGCTTTGCGAAGCTATTGATTTCGCATATGAAAATAAGACCGATAAGCCCGTTATGATCGTTGCTAATACCCTTAAGGGCTGCGGTATCGACTTTATTGAAGACGATTATCTCTGGCATTATGGTGCATTTGACGATGAAAAGTATGAAAGAGGCAAGAAGGCTCTTGAGGAATCATACAAGAAGAGAATCGCAAGAGTAGAAAAGGAGGCTAAATAAGTATGGCAGGCGGAATGACTTATACAGCTGTTGACTCTACATCACTTTCAACTGCTGAAATCTACGGTAAGGCTCTCGTTGAACTGGGCCGTGCTCATCCTGAGGTTGTAGCACTTACTGCGGACCTTGCAAAGTCCACAAAGATCGGTGATTTCCAGAAGGAATTTCCTGACAGATTTTTTAATGTAGGTATTGCTGAGCAGAACCTTTTCGGTGTTGCTGCAGGTATGGCTAAGGCGGGACTTGTTCCTTTTCTTTCCACATTCTCACAGTTTGCATCTCTTCGTGCTGCTGACCAGCTTTCCACTGACCTTTGCTATCAGAATATAAATGCTAAGGTTATTGCTACTCATTCAGGTACATCCTTCGGTCAGGCAGGCTCTACTCACCATGCTATCACTGACCTTGCTGTTACCCGTGCAATGCCCAATCTTACAGTTATCTGCCCCGCAGACGGTGTAGAAACATATAATGCTGTTATGGCAGCATACGAAACACCCGGTCCCTTCTATATCAGAATCAACCGCGGCTTTGACCGTGTTCTTTATAAGGATTCTGATTACGGCTTTGAAATCGGAAAGGCTGTAACGGTTAATGAGGGTACTGATCTTACAATTATCGCTTGCGGTTCCTGCGTATTCCAGGCTGTTCAGGCTGCTGACTTCCTTGAGAAGGCAGACGGACTCAAGATCAGAGTTCTTGATATGCATACGATCAAGCCCATCGATAAGGAAGCTATCGTTAAGGCTGTTATGGATACACGCCGTATTATTACTGTTGAAGATCACAACGTTCTCGGCGGTCTC
Organism: Clostridia bacterium; assembly: GCA_017440965.1. Taxonomy (GTDB): domain Bacteria; phylum Bacillota; class Clostridia; order Oscillospirales; family Acutalibacteraceae; genus RUG806. The sequence continues at coordinate 14,125 of JAFSGH010000010.1, forward strand.
GGCTCTGCTGTTGCTGAGGTTGTTGTTGAATCCGGTAAGGGCTGTGCCTTCAAGAAGCTCGGTATTCAGGATAAGTTTGCTCCCATCGGTCTTCACGAGGATATTATGGCTGAGCTTGGTATCGATGCAAACGGTATCATTGCTGCTGTCCGTGAGGTTATGAAGGCTGACTTTGAGCTTGATGATGACTGGGACGACGAGGTTTAATTCAGAAAGGGTTGAAAATAATGGCATCAGAAGCTATTTATACAAATAAAATATTCCTTTGCGGTGCTCTTCCTCTTCTTAAAACTATCGTTAACGATGTTCCCTCTCTTAAGTCAAAGTTCAAGAAGGTTCACTGTGTATATCAGGTAAGCTGTCTTGATCCTGAAGCTCCCGACGGCAAGTGGGCAACTCATTTCGTTGTAAACGGTGATGAGTGGCTTGTTCACGCTGATAAGGTCGCTCACAGAGTAGGAAAGCAGAAGTATGTAGAGCTCGAATTCAAGAGCGTAGATGCAATGAACGCATTTTTTAAGGGTAAGATAGGTCCTGCCACTCTTCCTAAGATGATAGGTGTCAATTTTATCTATGAGTTCGGCGTATTTATGATGGCTCTTCTTAAAATGGCAAATCTTTTAGGTCTTGAGACACCTCCCGAGGATGAAGAAACAAAAAGACTTCTTGTTAAGTGCTATTTCTATCTTCTTTCCGTAGGTATTTCAACACTTAATAAGCTCGGTCACGAGAAGATCCATGACTGGACTCTCAAGAGCCCTGACAGAGTTTATGCATGGAAGGTTAACGGAGAGGATTCAGTTTCTGCATATATCCGTATCAAAGCGGGTAAATCAAAGGCAGGTAAGGGCGAGTACAAGAGAGCAATGCCTTTCTTTACAATGCGTTTCGACTGTCTTGATTCCGCACTCGGTATTCTTATGTCCATTGATGATATGCTTGCTTCCGTAAGAGAAGGAAAGCTTATCATGGACGGTGCTCCCGAATTCGGTGCACAGATCGGTGAATATATGTTACTTGTCGGTGCACTTGCAAAATAAAATCTGATCAGATTGCCGCCGATCGGCTGAATATCCGATCGGCGGATTATGATGTGTATGAAAAAAAATAACGGTGAAAAAAAAGGTTTCTGGCTGAAACTTGATAATGCGGCGAAGATATTTCCCGGTCAGAATTCCAAAACCTGGTCTAATTCCTTCAGAGTTTGCTATGAGCTTAAGGAAAAGATCGACCCTGCCGTTCTCAGCAGGGCGTTAGAAGATATTATGCCGCGTTTTTCCTGCTATGATGTCCGGATCCGTCATGGCTTTTTTTGGTTTTATCTTGAAAAGAATGAGAACACCCCTGTTATTATGCCGGATATTAAAAATCCCTGCCACAGAATAAAATTCAAGGAAAACGGACGCTTCCTGTTTAAGGTCTATTATCACGGCAATCGCGTTGCTGTTGATGTATATCATGTTCTTACGGACGGTCACGGCGGAGCTGTATTTCTTTCAACATTGGTCGCCCGTTATCTTCAGCTGAAGGGGATAAGTATTCCCTGTGAGGGCTTTGTGTTATCCTTACAGGATAAGAATTCTGAGGAAGAGCTTGAGGATGCATTCGTAAAGAATGCTACTTCAAAGGCAAAATATAAAAGAGCTGATAAGTTTGTTTATCACGCAAAAGGAACAAGAATGCCGTATCATACGGTAAATATTACATCGGGTATTATTCCCTTTGATAAGCTTCACGAATTGTCAAAGGCTAAAAATGTTACCGTTACGGAGTTTTTGGCAGCCGTAATGCTCGATGTTTTATGTAAAAAGCAGAGAGCTGAAAAAAGGAAGCAGAAGGAAGTCAGCATTCAGATACCTATTGACCTGCGTAGGGTATACGGCTCTCAGACGCTCAGGAATTTTACTATCTGTCTTCGTGTAAAGGTGGATCCGAATAAGGGTGAATATACCTTTGATGAGCTTCTCAAACAGGTAAAATATCAGCTGAGACTTCAGAAAAATGAAAAAGAATTAAATATGATGATTACCGCAAATATGGGAATAGAGCGTAATATCCTTGTCCGTGCATTGCCGCTTTTTGTGAAAAATCTCGGAGTGGGAATTTCCTTTGCATTTACTGCAGAACAGACCACATCCTCACTTATCACAAATCTCGGCTATATTGACATTCCCGAAGAAATGCGTGAACATATAGAAAAAGTTGTTTTTATGCCGGCCCCCGGAAAGGTAAATGCCGCCAGATGCGGTGTTTCCACTGTAAATAATAATCTGTGTATCACTTTTGCAAATGTCTATGAGGAAAGCGATGTAGAAAGAGAATTTTTTACATCCTTCGTAAAAATGGGACTTCATGTTAAAATAGAAAGCAACAGAGAATAAGGAGCTGAGATCTTGTCTTATTGTGTTAATTGCGGTGTTGAGCTTGATGCCAGTGCAAAAAAATGTGCCTTGTGCTCCACGCCTGTTATAAATCCGAATGTTCATACTGCTGTAACGGAAGAAAAACCGTTTTCTGAAGAGCTGCAGATGCCCGAAGGTATAAAGAAGCGTTTTATTGCTTTTTTGTTGACATCTGCAATGCTTGTTGCAAGTATAGTTATGTTTTTTCTAAATGTTTTTTTTATCAGAGGGAATTTCTGGTCTGTTTATGTTTTATGTGCAGTTATTCTTGTCTGGGTGCTTTTCGTTTTTCCCCTTTTCGGCAAGAAGATAAATCCCTTTTTGCTATGGGCTTTTGACACCCTTGCCGTTTCAGGCTTTTTTGGTATGCTGTTCGGAATGCTGAAGCCGAACCTTTCTGTCTTGAAATGTGTTTTAGCTGTTATTGTCCTTGTTTCACTTTCTGTGTTGATACTTATGATATGGCTTAAGCAGAAAAAGCGACACTGGACAAGTATTACCGTGATACTTCTTCTTGAGTCAGCAATAACTTCGGTTCTTTCGGGAATTGCTGTTACATTCTTTGTCGATAATTATAATTTCTTTGTCGTAGGTATAGTAATCGGCATATGTGCATTTGTTATGATGCTGTTTTTTATATATTGCAATAGGAGCAAGCATATACGCGCCTGGCTTAACAAAGCTTTTTATATATAATGAAGTTTTTTTGACGGAAATATTTTTTTTAAGTAAATTTTTGCAGATTTCTATTGATTAAAAGCTTTTTGTCGGTTATTATATATATTGTATTTTTTTAGGAGGATCATTTTATGAAAAAGATCAAAACGGCGGTAGCGCTAATCCTCGCAATTATAACACTTCTTTCATTTAGCGGTTGTCTCAGATATACGAGCAACATTCTTGAGGTTACAACAAGACCTAATCAAGGCGGTCAGATTGTAAATCCCGGTGCTGAAAACACCACCACTATTTATATTACAGAGAATACAACGGCTCAGAATCCCGTTCAGATACCTAACGAGCAGACGACTGCTCCTCAGATCATTATTCCTGAGATCACAACACAGGCTCCTGGACAGCCGCCTGAAGTTACTACACAGGCGCCCGTTCAGCCGCCTGAAGCTACTACAGAGTCTGCTGAAAAGGACCCCTCAGCATGGACTACTGCAGAAATTCTTAAATTTACCACTGATGCCGTAACAAAGACAAAGGCGTATACAAACACGGTTACTGTTGACCATGAAGAGGCTTTTGATGTTAAAGTCACAAAGGCTCCCGGCGGACAGCTTATTATGAATGTTGCTGACGGAATTATTGCAAGCGTAGCAAAGCCTTCTCAGGAAACTCTTACCTTCAACGGCGGAAGAACAACAAATGCTGAAGGCGAAAATGTTCCTCTTCTTCTGCCTAAGCGCGGAGCGTTTACTCTTACTCAGGACGGTATTGCAAAAGCCACAGCAAAGAAGAGCGGAAATGATGTAGTCGTGCATATCCAGCTTGTAAAGGAAGTCGGTACTCTTACCGATCATCCCAAGCATCATGCAGCAAGCGTCGGCTATCTTGATGCATCAGACGTTGATCTTGGATCTGTAACACTTAATTATCTTGATATATCATATACAGGCAGTACAATGGATTTCGTTATCAATTCAGACGGCTATGTAACTGCTGTTGATTATAAGATTCCCATTCACATTTCTGTTGAAGCAAAGGTATTTGGCATTACAGCTGCAGGTGAATGTGTAGGCTCTCAGAGTGAGACTTGGAAAATTAACTGGTAAAACTGAAAAGCAGACTTTGTACTGATGTGCAGAGTCTGTTTTTTTTTGTATATGATTGTGAGTAATTTTCTGTATCAGGAAAAACCTGCAGTTTCCGGGAATGTGGAGTTTAAGATTTTTTTTCTTGTATTACTCTTATTGATTTAGATATGAGCTTATGCTATAATTTTTTAGGGTGATGAAAATGCTGAAAATTGAAAATCTGACAAAAACCTTTGGTGAAAAAAAGGCAGTTGATGATCTTTCCCTGCATATTGAAAAAGGGGAGATTTACGGCTTTATAGGTCATAACGGAGCAGGGAAGACCACAACGATAAAGTCTTGTTGCGGTATTCTCGGATTTGACAGCGGTGATATCTATATTGACGGAATGTCAGTAAAGGAAAAGCCGCTTGAGTGTAAATCTGTGCTTGCGTATATTCCGGATAATCCTGAAATATACAGCTTTATGTCAGGAATTCAGTATCTGAATTTTATCGGAGATATTTTTAATGTAAGCGCAGAGGACAGACAGCAGAGAATAAAGAAATACGGTGATATGTTTGAACTTACGGAGGAGCTTGCTCAACCGGTGAGAGCATATTCTCACGGTATGAAGCAGAAGCTTGCCGTTATAGCCGCTCTTATTCACGCTCCGAAACTTATTATTATGGATGAACCTTTTGTGGGGCTTGATCCTAAATCATCTCATATCTTAAAAGGAATAATGAGAGATATCTGTGATAACGGCGGTGCCATATTCTTTTCAACTCATGTGCTTGAGGTAGCGGAAAAGCTTTGCGATAAGGTTGCAATCATAAAAGAGGGCAGACTCGTTGTCAGCGGAAAAACTGAAGAGGTAAGAGGTAATGCTTCACTTGAAGAAGTATTCCTTGAATTAGGTGATGCCGATGCTTAAGGCTCTTATCAAAAAACAGCTTTTAGAGTTTTTTTCCGGAATCAGCTTAAAGAATAAAAATGAAGGCAAAAAAAGCGGGATGCAGAAGCCTCTTGCCGTTATCTTGCTCGCAGTAGCATTTTTGTCATTTTTCTTTATGTTTTTTTCTATGGCATATATGTTATCACCGGTAATTGAGAACGGATATGCCTGGCTGTATTTTTCTATCTTCGGTATTCTTTCGGTTCTTATGGGAGTGTCGGGCAGTGTTTTTCTGACATATAACACTGTCTATGAGGCAAAGGATAATGATCTTCTTTTGTCGATGCCCATACCTCCGGCAATGATTCTTTTTGCCAGAATTACAGGGCTTTATGTTACAGCGTTGTGCTTTGAAGCATTGGTATTTATTCCTGCGGTCGTTGTTTTTCAGATGGTTGCCGGTCTCAGTGTGTTTTCTCTGATCTTCGGTATTCTGTCTCTTTTTGTGCTTCCGTTCTTTGCATTATCTATTTCAAGCATTCTCGGATGGGTAATTGCATTGTTCTCATCAAGACTCCGTAATAAAAGCATTATCTCTGTCATTTTTTCCGTTGTATTCTTTGCACTGTATTATTATGCTGCAACAAAGCTTAATACTATAATAAATATGATAATATATTATGCAGAGGAAACGGGAGAGATAATAAGAAAATTCCTTTATCCTTTCTATTGCCTCGGAAAAGGAATCGACGGTGATGCCGTTTCTTATCTTGCGTTTTTCTTTATTACGGCAGTGCTGTTCCTTGCAATATATAAGCTTATAGCAAGGTCCTTTTTGAAGCTTGCAACAGCAGAGCGAGGAAGAAAAAAGATCATATACAAGGAAAAAAGAGCAAAACAGAGATCTTCTGTGGCGGCAGTTTATAAAAAAGAGCTTCTTCTGCTAAAGAACACTCCTGTTTATATGCTTAACAGTGCATTAGGCTCCTTGCTGTTGATTATTTTTGCCGTGTTTTTTACCGTGAAGCAGAATGATTTTATGTTTATCCTTGAGGAAGCGGGACTGTCTTCTCAAGGGGCGCCCTTGCTTTTATGTATGGCAATTTGTTTTATCGCATCTACAAATAATATGTCATCCGCATCGGTTTCTCTTGAAGGAAAAAATCTTTGGATACTGAGAACGGCACCGTGCAGAACAGAGAATATTCTGATGGGAAAGCTGCTTCTTCATCTGAGTGTTACGGGAATTCCTCTTATTATTGCTGATGCTATTGTACTTATTTGTCTTAAAACAGATTTTGTTACTGCTGCAGGCTTTATAATCTTTACGTTGCTTTTTACGCTGATGTGTGCCGAAACAGGACTTGTTGCCAATCTTTTGTTTCCTAAGCTTGAATGGATAAACGAAGCTGTTCCGATAAAGCAGAGCCTTCCTGCATTGATAGGGATGGTTGCAGGTTTGTTGTTTACTATCGCATTTATTGTTATATTTATGACATTAATGCCTGTTGTGAGTGTTTTTGTGTTGCTTTTTTCAGGTGATATTCTGCTGGTGCTTGTTGCATGCATTATGTGGATTTGGCTCAGACGAAAAGGAACTGAAAGGTTTAATTGCCTTTAAGGCAAAGCTTATTTTGAGAAGTTTACGATTATTAACAAGAAAACGCTTTGCTGTAATATCTGCGGTGAAGCGTTTTTATATGTTTTGTCGGTGTGGTGAGCTGAGTGCTGTTCGTCGGATGATGAATTACTATACATTTTAGAATATTTTATAATGTAAAACAAACGGATTTGTTAAGGTTGTGCTTTTTTAATTCAAATAGCAATTGACTTTATATATTGTTTATGCTATTATTAATAGGATTTTTGTTTTTCGGCAGGAGCTTTTTTTGTCGGAAAAAGGCGATACAGAAAGGAAAATTTACAATGGGTTTTATGTTTGAGCATTTGCAGTTTTTTGACTGGAAAATGATTGTAATGTGGCTTATAGGCGGTACTCTTATCTTTCTTGCAATCAAGAAAGAAATGGAGCCCACACTTCTCCTGCCTATGGGCTTTGGTACGATAATGGTAAATCTGCCAATGTCAGGTGCGGTTAATCAGCTGATAGACGATGTGTTATCGGAAGGTCCGTTGAGTACACTTTATGATATGGGTATTTCCAATGAGCTGTTTCCGTTGATACTGTTTATAGGTATCGGTGCGATGATAGATTTCGGTCCGATACTGTCGAATCCGAAGCTTATGATATTCGGTGCCGCCGCACAGTTCGGTATCTTCTTTACCCTTTGTGTTGCTTCACTTTTCTTCGAGCCCAAGGATGCTGCATCAATTGCGATCATCGGTGCTGCGGACGGTCCTACTGCTATTGTTGTTGCTATGAAGCTGGCTTCTAATTATCTCGGACCGATAATGGTTGCAGCCTACTCTTATATGGCTCTTGTTCCCATTATTCAGCCTCCTATCATCAAGCTTCTTACCACAAGAAAAGAGCGTCTTATCAGAATGCCTTATCAGCCTAAATCCGTTTCAAAGCTCACAAGAATTCTTTTCCCGATAATCATCACGGTTATTGCAGGTCTTGTTGCTCCCTCTTCTCTTGCTCTTATCGGCTTCCTTATGTTCGGTAATCTTATAAGAGAATGCGGTGTTCTTGAATCTCTTTCAGAGACAGCTCAGAAGGTTCTTGCTAATCTTATTACAATATTCCTCGGAATTACTATCGCTTCACAGATGCAGGCAGAGCAGTTCCTTAAGAAAGAAACTCTCCTTATCCTCGGTCTCGGACTTATTGCATTTATTTTCGATACTGCAGGCGGTGTTATCTTTGCAAAGGTTCTTAATCTCTTCCTTAAGACAAAGATCAATCCTATGATCGGTGCAGCAGGTATATCTGCATTCCCCATGTCAGGCCGTATCGTCCACAAACTCGGTCTTCAGGAGGATCCCCAGAATCATCTTCTTATGCAGTCCATCGGTGTTAATGTTTCAGGTCAGATAGCATCTGTTATCGCAGGCGGCGTTATACTTAATATGTTCCAGTAAAAGCTTTTGTGCCCGAAGTGTCTTCGGGTACATTTTAGTTTTTTTAATATTGGCAATTGTATTTTTTAATAAAAAAATTAATTAAAAATGTTGACAATAGTATAAATCAGGTGTATTATTCAGGCATATCGATTTAAGTATTTAAAGCGATAAAGAATAAAAGTTCTCAAAGGAGACAGCGTTATGAAAAACACAGTAAAAAAGATTATTGCACTTGTAATGGCAATTGCTATGATCACAGTTGCTTTTGCTGCTTGCGGCGGCAATGGCACAGAGACAACAACAGCAGCAAATGACACCACAGCTGCTGATACAACTGCAGCTGACGGCAAGGTGTATACTGTTGGTATTTGTCAGCTTGTTCAGCATGATGCTCTTGATGCTGCAACAGACGGCTTCAAGAAGGCTCTTACCGATAAGCTCGGTGAAAATGTAAAGTTTGATGAACAGAATGCATCAAATGAAGCTACTAACTGCACAACTATCTGCGGTACATTCGTTTCAAATAAGGTTGACCTTATTATGGCAAATGCTACTCCCGCTCTTACAGCTGCTGCAACAGCTACAGCTGATATTCCGATCGTTGCAACATCAGTTACTGACTTTGCAACTGCACTTGATATCAAGGATTGGAAGGGTGCTACCGGTATTAATGTCACAGGTACTGCTGACCTTGCTCCTCTCGATGAGCAGGCAAATATGATCAAGGAGCTTTGCCCCGATGCAAAAACAGTAGGTATTCTTTACTGTTCTGCAGAGCCCAACTCAAAGTATCAGTCTGATGTTATCACAGGCCATCTCAAGGATCTCGGTTTTGAGGTTAAGGAGTATACATTCACAGACTCAAACGATATCTCCTCCGTTACAACTACAGCTGCTGAAAACTGCGATGTTCTCTTCGCTCCCACAGATAACACTGTAGCAAACAACGCAGAGGCTATTGCAAACGTTCTTGAGCCCGCAGGTGTTCCTCTTGTAGCAGGTGAGTCAGGTATCTGTAAGGGTTGCGGTATTGCTACTCTTTCCATCAGCTACTATGATATCGGCTATAAGGCCGGCGAAATGGCATACGATATCCTTGTAAACGGTACTGATCCCGCAACAATGGATGTAGCATATGCTGCAAATCCTGTTAAGATGTATATGGCTGACCGTTGTACAGCTCTCAACATCACAGTTCCCGATACTTATGAAGCAATTGCTGCTGAATAATTATTAAGAGTTCAATAAAAATCCGAAAAAGCGGTAAGGTATCTTATCGCTTTTTCGGTGTAATATCTGAAAGGATGCAGTACTTATAAGTGCTGCAAATTTGTGGTTTTATGATTAATTTTCTTTCTTCTCTCCCGACTCCCGTTGCTCAGGGTATGATATGGGGTGTAATGGCAATCGGTGTGTTTGTCACATTCAAGGTGCTTGAATTATCTGATCTTACCGTTGATGGCTCTTTTGCAACCGGCGGTGCTGTTTTTGTTGTTCTGACGACCGGTGGAATGAATATTTATCTTTCAATGCTGATTTCTTTTGTTGCAGGCTGTGTTGCAGGTTTTGTAACAGGCATCTTCCACACAAAATTCGGTATTCCTGCAATTTTGTCCGGTATTCTTACTCAGCTTGCTCTTTATTCCGTAAACCTGAGAATTATGGGAGGAAAAGCAAATACTGCTATCAGCTGGAGAAATTTTGATCTGCTTGTTTCTTCAAGAACTGATGTTATTTATGAGACAATTCTTGTCTGTGTTATTTTCATTGCTGTACTTATTGCTGTTTTATATTGGTTCTTCGGAACAGAGCTCGGTCATTCCATCCGTTCTACAGGCTGTAACGCCGCCATGTCAAGAGCTAACGGTATCAATACCAATACCTGCAAGGTTTTAGGTCTTGTTCTTTCAAACGGAATAGTTGCTCTTGCCGGTGCGCTTCTTTCACAGTTCCAGGGATTTGCCGATGTTAATATGGGCAGAGGTGCTATTGTCATAGGTCTTGCTGCTGTTATTATCGGTGAGGTTGCTTTCGGAAAGATTTTCAGAAATTTTGCCTTAAAGCTTGTATCTGTTGTATTAGGTGCAATAATATACTATATAGTTATTACAATAGTTCTGAAGTTAGGCCTGCGCACAGATGACCTTAAGCTCTTCTCCGCACTTGTGGTCGGTCTTTTCCTCGGAATTCCTTATTGGAAATCAAAGGTACACTTTAATAAAAAAGAAAAGAAGGAGGTAAAAGCCGATGCTTGAAATCAGAGATGTTCATAAGACATTTAATGCAGGAACAATAAATGAAAAAAAAGCATTGACAGGTGTAAACCTCACTCTTAATGACGGTGATTTTGTTACGGTTATCGGAGGTAACGGTGCAGGTAAATCTACACTTCTCAATATGATAACAGGTGTTTATCCCGTTGATAAGGGAAGCATCATTCTTGACGGAACAGATATAACAAAGCTTCCCGAGCATAAAAGAGCAAAGTTTCTCGGAAGAGTTTTCCAGGATCCTATGACGGGTACCTCGGGCGGTATGCAGATAGATGAAAATCTCGCTATTGCCGCAAGAAGAGGAAAATTCAGAAGTCTTCTTCCCGGAGTTACAAAAAAGGAGAGAGAAGAGTTTAAGACACTTCTGAAAAAGCTTGATCTCGGACTTGAAAACCGCCTTTCATCAAAGGTAGGTCTTTTGTCGGGCGGTCAGCGTCAGGCAGTAACTCTTCTTATGGCTTCAATGCAGAATCCTAAGCTTTTGCTTCTTGATGAGCACACAGCTGCTCTTGATCCTCAGACTGCCGCAAAAGTTCTTGCTCTCACAGAGGAAATTGTCAGCGAATCAAAGATCACCACCCTTATGATAACTCACAATATGAAGGATGCCATAAGACTCGGTAACCGTCTTATTATGATGAATAACGGACAGATCATATATGATATTTCCGGAGAAGAGAAGAAAAACCTTAAGGTATCTGATCTTATGGAGCTTTTTGCAAAGGCAAGCTCAGGAGAATTTGCAAACGACAGAATGCTTCTCAGCTGATATTTTGTTTTTCTGACTGCTTGCAGTAATATAAAAGCGGCTCACCGTAAGGTGAAGCCGCTTTGCTATTGTCAGATTATTGACATTTTCTTGATTACAACGGGAACTACAGGTCTGTCAAAGCGTCCTGTGGGAGTTGCTGCGATCTCATCTACAGCATCGATTCCGTCAACTACCTTGCCGAATGCCGCATAGCTGCCGTCAAGGTGGGGTGCATCCTCGTGCATAATAAAGAACTGAGAGCTTGCAGAATTGGGCTCCTGAGTTCTTGCCATTGATATAACTCCCTTAGTGTGCTTGAGGTCATTCTGTGGGAAGCCGTTAATAGCAAATTCTCCATAGATGCTGTCCTTTGAGCCGCCCATACCTGTTCCTTCGGGATCGCCGCCCTGAATCATAAAGCCTCTGATTATTCTGTGAAAGGTGAGACCGTCATAAAAGCCTTCCTTAACTAATTTTTCAAAGTTTGCAACGGTTTTCGGTGCCTTGTCAGGATAAAGCTCGATATCGATAATTGCACCGTTATCCATTTCAATTCTTACCATTATATATTCCTCCTGAAAAAATATTCATTTAATTTTATCATAACTGAAGCATTATTGCACTATACAATTTTAACGAATCCATTATAAGTTTTTATTGAAAACGGATATATTATGAACGCTCTTCATATAATTTACAGAATCAATAAAAAGGAGAGCTTGAAATGGATGAACTTAAAAAACATATGTACCATTCGGTCGTTCTTGAGAACAGAAACAAGCTTACTGTCAGCGGTATAACAGATGTCGGAAGCTTTAACGAGGAATGTATGATACTGTATTCTGATGAAGGCGAGATAACAATTAAGGGTGAAGAGCTGCAGGTAAGCGTGCTTAATGTAGATACGGGAGAATTCAGCGCACAGGGAAAAATAACGTCAATAAGCTATTCGGATAAGAAAATGAAGAATCCGGGATTTTTTGCAAGGGTGTTCAGATGATAACGGGATTTGTGCATTATGTGCAGCTGTCTGTTCTTGTGAAAGCCATTGGCACCGGATATTTTCTCGGTTTGCTTTTTAGTATTTTTATGCTGTTGAATTCGGTTCACGGAAAAAGCACTGCTGTAGTTTTTATAAGAGATATCATATTCTTTCTGCTGGCAGCAGTCATCAGCTTTTTTTTCACTCTCAAGTATAATGCCGGACAGATACGGTTTTATATTCTTGCAGGTGAATTGGCGGGCTTTTGTCTTTTTTATATTTTTCCGGGAGCTTCCTTCGGAAATCTTTGCAGAAAAGCTGTCCGACGGATATCGCTGCTGTTAAAACGGATTGTCTGCTTTTTCTCTCTGATTTGCTTAAGGCTTACCTTTGCAGTGACGGAATTCAAAAAAAAGCATCCGAAAAAGCAAAGAGATGGTCGGCAGAAAAAACTCAGGCGGAAGGCTCAGAAAACACGAAAACAGAAAGCAGGATTTTACAAGAAATCTGATTTAAAAAGTAAACGATAAAGCTTTATTTAAAATAAACAATATTTTAAGGAAAAATTTTATAAAAATACTTGATATTGCATTTTTAGTAGTATATAATTACTATATTAAATTGAAATTAATTAGAAATTATATATGAAAGATGGTGTGATTATGACTGAGACCAGAGGTCGTCGCAGTATAATATTGATACTTAGTGTTATTGCCATTCTTTGTTTTTCTCTTGTGATTTTTTCTTGGATAACGATAGATTCAAATGAAAAGCAGATACAGCTTGATTCTCTTAATGCTCAGCTTCAGCAGCTTCAGCAGGAGAATCAGGAGATAGATCATCTTATCAATGATGCCGATGAGGCTGAGCTTTATGAGCATCTTGCAAGGGAAAGAGGATATGCTTATCCTGATGAGAAGGTCTATTATGATGTAACACCCGGTAAATAATTGATAACAGCCGAGTTTTCAGCGGTTATATAAATCTCTAAGTTTTAGGAGGACCCGTCAATTTATGCAGTCACTGGTTGGTGAAATTTATGAAGGCAAGGTAACAGGCCTTACTTCATTCGGCGCATTTGTAAAAATGTCCAACGGCGAAACGGGAATGGTACATATTTCCGAAGTCGCACCTACTTATGTCAAGGACATAACAGAACACCTTTCTGAGGGTCAGGAGGTAAAGGTCAAAGTATTACAGATAAACGAGAATAACAAGATCAGTTTATCTATCAAGCAGGCTATGCCGCCCGCGCCCAGACAGGAGCAGCAGAGCAGAAAGCCCCAAACGGGGAATAACGGTCAGCGCAGTTCCGTCAGAGCTAATCAGCAGACCTCCTCAAAGCCTTCAAATGCACCTGCAGCGCCTATGTCATTTGAGGACATGATGGCAAAGTTTAAGCAGGAAAGTGACGAAAAAATGTCCGTTCTTAAAAAAAGCGGTGATTTCAAGACAGGTTCCCGCCGAGGTTACGGTAACGGCAACAGGTAATCATTTTTTTACATATTTAACCGCTGATGTTTCTTTAGGTTTTATCCGGAAATACAGCGGTTTTTGCTTTCGGTATTACATAGTTGGTTATTCTAAAGGAGATGAAATATTATTTCGGACGGTAATGCAGATTTTCCGGAGGAAATTATTATGAGAGAAATTAATGTTAAGGATATTACGGCTGCTGTAAGAGATGCTGTAATAAAGGCAAATTTAGTGCTTCCGACTGACCTTGAGGAGCTTATAAATGATTTTGCAGAAAAGGAGACAGTTCCTGTTGCAAAGCAGATTTTCGGTGATATGAAGAAAAACCTTGATATCGCGCGGGAAAACAGGATACCCATTTGTCAGGACTGCGGTATGGCAGTTATTTTTGCTGAAATAGGTCAGGATGTGCATATAGTCGGCGGCGGCTTTGAGGCTGCTGTAAATGCAGGTGTCAGTGAAGGCTACACGGAGGGCTTTCTCAGAAAGTCCGTTGTTTCGGATCCTCTTATCAGAGAAAACACAGGAGATAATACTCCTGCGGTCATCCATACGAAAATAGTAACAGGGGATAGGCTTAATATCACCGTTGCTCCTAAGGGATTTGGCAGTGAAAATATGAGTAAGATAAAAATGTTCAATCCCACCGCCTCAAGAGAGGATATAATAGATTTTGTTGTTTCCGTTATCAAGGAAGCAGATGCAAGACCTTGTCCGCCCGTCGTTATCGGAGTGGGTATCGGCGGTGATTTTGAGTATGCAGCCTATCTTTCAAAAAAGGCTCTTTGCTCTTCCGTGAATAAGTCGAATGAAAGTCTGTATTATGCTGAAATGGAGAAGGATATTCTTTCTGCCGTTAATGCGTGCAATATAGGTCCTCAGGGCTTTTCAGGTGATTGCACGGCGCTTGCGTGCAGGATATGCACTTATCCTACTCATATAGCGGGACTTCCCGTGGCGGTAAATGTCGGCTGCCATGTGACGCGTCATATTGAGTTAAATCTGTAAAAATTTGTTGAATCATACAAAGTTTATAAATTTTTTTATAAAACTGTAAAAAAAGTAGTAAAAATTAATAAAATATCTTTACAAATCATCTTTGGAATGCTATAATACAATTGAAACAGAAAGAAGGGCGGTGTTTGAAGGAAAGTTGTTTTCTTCGGCATTCGCCCGCTTTTTTGTTAATTTATTCCAAAAGGGGATGTAGTTATGAAAATTACAGTTATAGGCAGAAAGTGTACTCCGAGAGATTCTTTTAAAGAGCATGCAGAAAAGAAGCTTCAGAAAATTGATCGCTTTTTCGGAGACTCAGCCACCGCAAAAGTAACTGCAACCGTGGAGAAAACTACTCAGACTGTGGAAATCACTGTTATCAATGAAGGAATGATCTTCAGAGCTCAGGCAAAGGCTGACAATATGAATGAAGCACTTGATGATTGCGTAGATCTTCTTATCCGTCAGATCCGCAAGAACAAGA
Organism: Clostridia bacterium; assembly: GCA_017440965.1. Lineage (GTDB taxonomy): Bacteria > Bacillota > Clostridia > Oscillospirales > Acutalibacteraceae > RUG806. Next base: position 29,156 of record JAFSGH010000010.1, read on the forward strand.
CAAAGCTTGAAAAGCGTCTTCGCTCAGGTGCGTTTGATGATTATGCAGGTGCAGAGATTGAGGAAGAGCCTGAATTTGAACTTGTCAGAACCAAGACTATTCCCGTAAAACCTCAGTCGGTAGATGAGGCTATTCTTCAGATGAATTTGCTTGGACATCAATTTTATATGTTCCGCAATGCGGCAAATGAATCAGTTGCAGTTGTTTACAGAAGAGAGGACGGAGGCTACGGTCTCATTGAGCCTGAAACAGAGGAATAATTACGGATTGCGAAAAATTTATTAAAACACTTGACAAACAATCCGTATTGCGATAAAATTACCACATCAGCAATGGGGCTGCAGAGTTTCTGCGGCCTCTTTATTTTTAAGAGAGAGGTATTACTATGGCAAAGGTAAGTGAATATTTCGGCTCCAATGTATTTAATGACAATGTGATGAAGGAGAAGCTTCCTCACGAGACATATAAGCAGCTTCAGAGAACGATAAAGCTGGGAAAGCATCTTGAACTGGGACTTGCAAATGTAGTTGCAAATGCAATGAAGGATTGGGCAATAGAAAAAGGGGCTACACATTATACTCATTGGTTCCAGCCTATGACGGGCATTACTGCAGAAAAGCACGACAGCTTCATTTCTCCCGTTGACGGAAATAAGGTCATTATGGAGTTTTCCGGCAAGGAGCTTATTCAGGGTGAGCCTGATGCTTCTTCCTTCCCCTCAGGCGGACTGAGAGCCACCTTTGAGGCAAGAGGATATACCGCGTGGGATGCCACATCTTATGCATTTATCAAAGACGGTGTTTTATGTATTCCTACAGCGTTCTGCTCCTTCGGCGGACATGCTCTTGACGCAAAAACTCCGCTTCTCCGTTCAATGGAGGCTATCAACCGTCAGGCAATGAGAGTTATAAAGCTTTTCGGTAATGAAAATGTTACAAGAATAAATACCACAGTCGGTGCCGAGCAGGAATACTTCCTCATTGATAAGGATATGTTTGAAAAGCGTAAGGATCTTGTCTTTACGGGAAGAACTCTTTTCGGTGCAAAGCCTCCTAAGGGACAGGAGCTTGACGATCATTATTTCGGAGCTATAAAGCCCAGGATCAAGGCATTTATGACTGAGCTTGATGAAGAGCTCTGGAAGCTTGGTATTCTTGCAAAGACTGAGCATAACGAAGCCGCTCCCGCACAGCATGAGCTTGCACCGGTATTTACAACGACCAATATTGCGGCCGATCATAATCAGCTTACTATGGAGCTTATGCAGAAGATCGCCCGCCGTCACGGAATGGTCTGCCTTCTTCACGAAAAGCCCTTTGCAGGTGTTAACGGAAGCGGTAAGCATAATAACTGGTCTATTTCTACCGATACAGGTGTTAATCTTCTTAATCCCGGTGATACACCTGCTGAGAATGCACAGTTCCTGTTATTCCTTTGTGCAGTTATCAAGGCAGTTGACGATTACCAGGATCTTCTCAGAGTATCTGTTGCTTCGGCAGGAAATGACCACCGCCTTGGTGCACTTGAAGCACCTCCTGCAGTTGTTTCCATGTTCCTCGGTGATGACCTGACAGAGATACTTGAATCTATAGAAGCAGACAGACCTTGCGGAACAAAGGAAAAGGAACTGCTTAGGATAGGTGTTCATACGCTTCCCAAATTCCCGAAGGATACAACCGACAGAAACAGAACATCTCCCTTTGCATTTACGGGCAATAAGTTTGAATTCAGAATGCTCGGCTCATCGAATACCATTTCAAATGCAAATGTTGTTCTTAATACCGCAGTTGCAGAGGTATTAAGACAGTTTGCTGATACACTTGAGGGCGCAGATGATCTTGACAGTGCTCTTCATACTCTTATCAAAAAGACGATTTCCGATCATAAGAGAATCATCTTCAACGGTAACGGATATGATGATGCATGGCTGTTTGAAGCAGAAAAGAGAGGACTTCTCAACAACAAGACAACTCCCGATGCATTGCCTTGTCTTATTGCAGAAAAGAATATCCGTCTTTTTACAACTCATAAGGTTTATTCTCTTGAGGAGCTTAAGGCAAGATATGAGATCATGTCGGAAAATTATTGTAAGGTTATCAATATTGAAGCACTTACAATGCTCGATATGGTAAATAAGGATATTCTTCCTGCTGTTTCAGGCTTTACTCATGCTCTCAGTGATGCTGCTCTTTCCAAAAAGGCACTTTGCGGCGATATTTCCTGTGAATACGAAACAGAGCTCGTTAAGGACCTTTCCTCGTTGTTAAGTGCTGTTTATGCAAAGAAAAAAGAGCTTGAAGAATATATGATAGAGGCGCTTGAATGTACGGATAATACTCAGCTTGCATTGTTCAGCAAGGAAAAGCTTGTCAGCTGTATGACAGAGCTCAGAATTCTTGCAGATGAGCTTGAGACCAAGACAGATTCCGATTACTGGCCTTATCCCTCTTACGGCGAGATTCTTTTCAGTATTAAATAATTTATGTGGCCGAAGCAATTATTTTTTGCTTCGGTCTGCTTTTTTGTTGCCTATTCAATATTAATATGATAAAATCAACTCTGAGGTGTTTTTATGCAGAAAATGGATTATGCTTATTTCAGGTCTGTTGCAGACTTTGTGAAAAATGTAATAAAGGATGAGCCGGATGTAGGTATCATATTAGGTTCAGGATTAAAAAAGCTTGCTTCAAGAATAACGGAAAAAATAGTTGTCGATTATAAGGATATCCCCGGTTTTCTTGAATCAACGGTGGAATCTCACGAGGGAAAGCTGGTATTCGGCAGGCTCGGGAATAAAAAGGTCATTTGTATGTCGGGAAGATTTCATCATTATGAGGGATATCCCTTTGAAATGCTTACCCTTCCTATCAGATTATTCAAGCTTTTAGGTGTCAGAAAAACCATTGTTACCAATGCGGCAGGTGCGGTAAATACATCGTATAATGTGGGAGATATAATGATAATCAAGGATCATCTGAAACTGACGGGAGCAAGCCCCCTGCAGGGAGACAATATTGACGAATTCGGTCCACGCTTTTTTGATACCACCGATATGTATACCGCAGAGCTCAGAAAAACAGCACTCGAATGCACAAAGGATGTTCCTCTTAAATTCCATGAGGGTGTATATATGTATTTTACGGGACCGCAGTTTGAAACGCCGGCAGAAATAAGAGCCGCAAGGATACTCGGAGCGGATGCTGTAGGTATGTCAACGGTAACAGAGGCACTTACGGCTGCTCATTGCTCAATGCCGCTTCTCGGTCTCTCCGTAATGACCAATATGGCAGCAGGAGTTCTTGATAAAAAGCTTACCGACGAAGAGGTAGGCGAAACGGCAGACAGAATAAGCGAGCCCTTCTGTGATTATGTGGAGAAAGTTATAAGCAGGTTTTAATTATGAAAACATTACTGAAGAATGCACAGATAATCAATTTTACAGACAATAAGATAAATGTTATAAAAAACGGCTGCGTCGCAATAAATAATGAATATATCACTTATGTGGGTATCTCAGCGCCTGCAGGAGAATTTGATACAGTCAAGGATATGAGGGGAAGCATCCTTATTCCCGGTCTTTATAACTGCCATACCCATTCACCTATGACTCTTTTAAGAGGAATAGGCAGTGATCTTCCTTTGGATAAATGGCTGTTTGATACTGTTTTTCCTGTAGAGGACAAGCTTACTGCAGATGATATTGAAGCAGGTACTTATCTTGCACTTATGGAGATGGTAGCCTCAGGTACTGTCAGCTTTTCCGATATGTACTTTGAGCCTGAAAGAACCTGCGAGGCTGTCGGAAAAGCAGGTCTTAAGGCTAATATTTCCCGCCCCGTTCAGTGCTTTGATCCTCAGGAAAGGCCTGAGGATTCATACAGGATCAGACAGTCTCTGGAGCTTTTTGATAAATATCACAATTCCTTTGGCGGAAGAGTTCTTGTGGATTTTTGTATTCATGCAGAATATACCTGCGACGAGAAAACAACACGTTATTACAGCGACAGGTGCAGAGAAAGAAAAGGAAATATGCATATACATATTTCAGAGACAGAAAAGGAACACAGGCAGTGTATTGAAAAATACGGTAAGACGCCCACTCAATGGTTTGATTCTCTCGGTGCATTTGATTCACGGGCCTTTGCTGCACATTGCGTCGAGCTTACTGAAAACGATATGGACATTATGAAGGCAAGAGGCGTCAGCATAGTTCACAACCCCTCGAGCAATATGAAGCTTGGCTCAGGCTTTGCTCCCGTTGAGCGTTTTATTGAAAAGGGTATCAATGTTGCTCTCGGTACAGACGGTGCCGCAAGCAATAATAATCTTGATATGCTTGAAGAAATGCATCTTGCTTCTGTTATTCATAACGGCTATCACAGAGATGCCACCGTTATGAGTGCAGATAAAATAATAAAGCTTGCAACCGTAAACGGGGCCTTGCTTCAGGGCAGAGAAAGCTGCGGAAATATAAAGGAAGGCTATAGGGCTGATATTGTAGCCCTTTCAGTTGATAATCCGAATATGATGCCCTGTCTTGATCCTGTCGCCCTTACTGTTTATTCAGCAGGCAGAGGCGATGTTTTAATGACAATGTGTGACGGTAAAATACTTTATGAAAACGGAGAATTCCTTACAATAGACAAGGAAAAGGTTTTCTATGATGTAAGAAAAGCAATAGAAAGACTTTACTGATAAGGAGAAGAATATGGAAAGAGCAGATAAAGATCTTGCATTTATGCTTCAGTATGAAAATATAGCTTGGTATGAAAACGGTGCAGTGAAAATTCTTGACCGCCGTGTATATCCCCGCAAGATAGAATTCGTTACCTGCCATGATCATATTGAGGTAACAAAAGCACTTAAGGATATGGTGACTCAGAGTGCGGGGCCTTACACCGCGGCTGCCGTCGGAATGGCACTTGCGGCATACGAATGTAAAAATATGGGGAAGGCAGAGCAGACGGAATATCTGAAGAAAGCCGCCTATACCATTGCTCACGCAAGACCTACGACGGCAAACCGTATGAGCCTTATTACTAACGGCTGTCTTGATGCGGCATTCAAGGCACTTGAGGAAGGAAAAAATGCTTCCGATGCAATTATGGAATATACCGTAAAGGCAAATAATATGAGATATAACAAGGTGTATAAAATGGCACAGTACCTTGCTGATATGATACCTGCTCACGGTGCTGTTATGACACAGTGCTTCGGTGAAACGATAGTCGGACAGATGTGCCGTGTGCTTAAAGAGCAGGGCAAGAACGATGTAAGGATATTCTGCCCCGAAACAAGACCTTATTTTCAGGGCGCCCGTCTTACCTCTACCGTTTGTCACGATATGGGAATGGATGTTACCGTTATTACCGATAATATGCCTGCCTTTGTTATGAAAAACGAAAATATCGATGTGTTTACCTCTGCCGCAGATGCAATATGTATGGACGGCTATGTGGTAAATAAGGTAGGAACATTTCAGATAGCGATCGCGGCAAAATATAATAAGATTCCTTATTTTGTAACAGGGGCTCCCGATCATGTGCATCCTACTGTCGATACCGTAAAGATTGAAATGAGAGATCCCGATTTCACTCTTCAGGCAATGGGTGTTAAAACTGCGGCTGACGGTGTCAAGGGATATTATCCCGCCTTTGATATTACTCCGCCGGAGCTTGTGAGCGGAGTGGTTACCGATACAGGAATATATGCTCCCTATGACCTGAAGCGTTATTTTGAAAACGGCAATATGGGCGAATACGAAATGGTAATATAAAGAGGTGTTTATATGCGTCTGATTCCTCAACCCTTATCCTCAGAACTGCTCGGCGGCTTTTCTTCTGTAAAGGATATAACTGAAAGAATAACCGTTGACGGTATGAATGAAGAGGAATATGAACTGACAGTTTCGGCAGAAAATATAACAGTAAAAGCATCCTCCGATAAAGGATTTTACTATGCGACGGTTACTTTGAAGCAGATGAAGCTTCTCTATGACAGGCTTCCTTGTGTCAGAATAAATGACAGGCCAAGATATCCTTACAGAGGCTTTATGATAGACTGTGCAAGGCATATGTTTTCTCTCGATGAGCTTAAAAAAATGATATCGACAGCCGCAGATCTGAAATTCAATAAGCTTCATTGGCATCTTTCGGATGATCAGGGCTTTCGTATCGAGCTTGATAATTTCCCTGAGCTTACAGAAAAGGGAAGCGTAAGAGACTGCGATAATTTCCGCAATCTGAAGAATCCTTCGCCCTATTCGGGATATTATAAAAAGTCTGAAATCAGAGAAATAATTGATTTCTGCGCAAAAAAATATATTGATGTTATTCCTGAATTTGATATGCCGGGACATCAGAGTGCCTTTCTTCACACTTATCCGCAGTTTTCCTGTAAGGGTACTGCAGTAGAGATCAAGACAAAGGAAGGAATATTCAAGGATATAGTGTGTGCCGGAAACGAAGAGGCAAAGAGCACATTAAAGGCGATCCTTGATGAGATATGTGAGCTGTTTTACTATGATACGGTTCATATAGGCGGTGACGAAGCACCTAAAAATAATTGGAAGAGCTGTGAAAAATGCCAAAGAGCAATGCGTGAAAACGGCATTAATAATGAGCAGGATCTTCAATGTCACTTTATAAATGAAATGGCTGAATATCTTGCAAATAAGGGCAAAAAGTGTATTGTGTGGAATGACTGTCTTAAGGGTGACGGGCTTTCCCGTGATATAACCGTTCAGTATTGGATGGGCAATAAATGTAAGACTGCCAAGGCAGTAAATTCAGGAGCAGAGGTCATAATGTCATCCTTTATGCCTATGTATGTTGATTATCCCTACGGAATGCATCCGCTTAAGGCTGTATATTCTTATGAGCCTGAGGATTTTTCGGGACTTACGCAGGAGGGAAAGAAAAACATCCTGGGGGTAGAGTCTCCCATATGGACCGAGTATATCGATACCGATGAGAGACTTGAATATATGTGCTTTCCAAGATGGTTTGCCGTTGCGGAAACAGCCTGGAGTAAAAAAGAGAATAAGGATTATAAGAAGTTTTGCTTTGTTCTTGATAATCTTGCTGAAAAATACAGGAGAGAAGGACTTACTGTTGCTGATAAAGCTGAATGGGATCCTGAGCCTATGCAGAGATTAAAAAGAACTCTCGGATTTTTTATCTGATGTGATAAAGACCGCGGATATATAAAGCAACAGCAGTGAGCAATTTCCAATATAATTAAAAATCCGTCTGTACCACTTTGGGTACAGGCGGATTTCTTTACCTTTCAGAAAGCTCGTGAAGCCGTAAAGCTTGCTGAAGGCTCATTTACGGATCGCATCTTTTGCAGGGAGAGTATCCGTTTGCTATGGCGGCATCTCTTGTGGCAAAGTATACTCTGTTTTCTTCCTTCGGAAGGGAAGAGCAGTCAGGTAAATGGAATTTCATTGAGGAAGGATTTGAATTTCCTATATAATGAGAAGGTGCAGAGGTTTCGGATTCCGGCTCGGTAGCTTCCGGCTCAGTAGTCTCAGCTTCTGTCGGCTTTGTTGTGCTTTCAGCATCAGGCAGAATTTCGGAGCCGTTGTTCTTTTCGGTTTCAAACTCTATATTTTCGCCGTCACTTTTAACGATTATATGTCCCAGAATATCCGTTCTGAGTACAGTAGCACCGCATTGCGTAAGCCGTGAAAGTACCTCTTCGGTAGGATGACTGTAGCTGTTGTTTGCTCCTACGCTGATTACTGCATATTCGGGCATAACCTCTCTTAAAAACGGATAAGTGGAAGAATTCTCACTGCCGTGATGTCCTACCTTAAGAACATCTGCAGATATGTCATAGCCTGCTTCAAGAATATCTGCTTCAGCCTCTCTTTCAGCATCCCCCGTAAATAAAAATGATGTTTCGCCGTAGGTTATTTTTGATACAACAGATGTGTCATTGATATCCTCGTGATCCTCTGTTATCGGACCTAATATTTCAACGGTACTGCTTCCGAGAGAAAATGTATATCCTGCATCGGGGACAAAAACAGTCTTTCCCTGTTTCTGAACTGCATCAAGAAAATCCTGATAGCATTTTGAATCGGCACCTGTTGCAGGAGCGATTATCTCGTTTGTTACCGTGAACTTGTTTAACGGGCCGTTAAGTCCGCCTACATGATCCTCATGGGCATGGGTACATATAACATAATCGAGCTCGGTTATATTTTCTGAAAGCAGATAAGAGACAACGAGACTGCTGTCTGCTACATTTCCTCCGTCAATAAGCATTGCAGAGTCATCGCAGATTATAAGCGAGCAATCGGCCTGACCGACATCTATGAAATGAACCTCAAAATATGATTCATCAGTATCATCTGCATTAATATATTTCAGCTCTTCGAGTCCGACTGCCATACGCAGAGCAATTCTTGCATCTCCCGAGGTTATTCCGTCTTCTCCGTCGGTATTTGCAATTATCTTCGTTTCGGGAGTTATTTCATCGAGACCGACTGCCATACGAAGTATGGTTCTTGCGTCATCTGAATTGACGCTTCCGTCAGAATTTACATCGCCTGCTAAAATGCTTTCGGATGAGACGGAAAAGCAAAGAGATGTAAGCATAACAGCAATAATAAGGATCAGTGAAAAAGATTTTTTCAGCATAGGTATTACCTCCGTTTGTTTGATTTTATCATATATGGCGTTGAAAGTCCACAGTGGAATTTCTGCACATAATTTGTCCTGTTGAATAATATGAAATCGGGAGCTCCCTTAATAAATGAAAGGAGAGATGATATGAAAAACGATTGCGGTAAGGACTTTGACAGCTTTAAGCTGCTCAGTGCCTTGCCTGATGATACGGTAACTGCAATGGCATATGTTCCGTTTCAGACCGATAAAACCATGTTCGATACAGAAATTGCACTTTCAAAAGGTACATTGTTTACAGATCTTTATAAGCCCTTTCTCAGAGGTGCATTGAAATGACTAACAGAGAAAAGCTTCTGAGGAATCTTTCTTCAGTACAGTTTGCTTTATGGGAACTGCATTTGTATCTTAATACCCATCCGAATGATATGACAGCACTTTCTATGCACGAAAAATATGACCTTAAATTCCGTAAGCTCAAAGAAGAATATGAGGAGAATTACGGTCCCTTATCACCGAGAAACGGAGAGGGTATAGAATGGCTGAAAAATCCCTGGCCCTGGGATGTAGGAGGTTGTGACGGCTAATGTGGATATATGAGAAAAAATTACAATACCCCGTTAAAATAACAAGGTGCAATCCTAAACTTGCACAGATCATAATAAGCCAGTACGGCGGACCTGACGGTGAATTGGCGGCTTCGCTCAGATACTTATCTCAACGTTATGCGATGCCGTATCCGGAGCTTAAGGGGTTGCTTACGGATATAGGAACCGAGGAGCTCGCGCACCTCGAAATGATAGGTGCTATTGTTTATCAGCTGACAAAGAATCTGTCCCGTCAGGAGATAGAAGCTTCGGGCTTTGATAAATACTTTGTTGATCACACTACGGGAGTTTATCCCGTAGCAGCCTCGGGAGCACCTTTTACTGCCGCGTATATACAGTCAAAGGGCGATGTTATAACAGATCTTCACGAAAATCTTGCCGCAGATGCCACGACCGCCAAAGAACAACAAACATTTACAAGAGCCCGAAAACCCTTGATATGACTGGCTTTTCGCCACTTTGAACCTTTTCGCAAAAACAGCATACCTGCACCATATAAGAACAACTTGACCCCATTTTACACTAATTTTTACAAAATTCACAATAGGACAAGTTGTTTCTGAAGAAAAGAATACATAAAATCAGGCACGAGAAAGTCAAATCTCGTGCCTGGTTTGATTTTTGGGTTTTAATATTAGATCCTAGTTATCGGCAGTAATCAACCCAAAATATTTTTCAAAGAATGCTTTCAGTTTTTCAATGACTTTCTGCTTCTTTTTATTACGGGAACCACCGCTACCGAAGCGAGATGTGGGCGGCATTAAATCGTTTATCTCTGTTCCGGATGTTTTCAATGTACCATCACGGAACGCATTGGCAACGAATTTTCTGGTTTCTTCCGATTTGAGTTTTTCGGTGGTGATGATTTCCGTCAAATCGTTTTCTTCCTGCTCCAGAACAAATCTGCGCCAATCGGTAGTAACCTGTGTGTCAACATTGACATGGCTGATAAATGCTTCGATAAGCTCTTTCTTACTGCGAAGCTGCATACTTGCATCAACCGCTTTGCGGATAGAAGCAAGGATTTCTTTATCCTCGCAGTTGCCCTCGTGGTACTTCTCAACCAACATCAGTATGTAGTCGATATTGATTTCCACTTGCTTGATAAGCTCGATTTCAAATTCAATATCGTCCGTAATATCTTCCTTTTCGCCGTCGCCTTTTTTGCGGTATTTATCATAGAGGTCAAGATAGATGCTCTGATAATTCTGCAAATCTCTTGCGGCGATGCTGTCCATTTCTTCAAACTGGTCAAAGGACGAGAGAATATTTCTCATACTGAGGATAGTGCCGAACAGTCTGATAAAGTCTTTTTCTGCCTGTTCACCAATAATTTCGCTGCCCAAAGGATATTCTGCTTCCAGTTTTTCAAGCAGTTCAATATAGCCGGGGTGGTATTTTCCGTTTGCATCCTCGTAGCCGTTCCAGTAATCATTGAAGCTCTTGAGAAGAACAATACCGCTTGCGTTCTTATCGCCAAAGAGAGCGATTGCATCATCTGTGGCTTTCTGCAAATCACGGAAGCAAACAATATTGCCGTAGGTCTTAACGGAGTTCAGAATACGGTTGGTTCTGGAATATGCTTGAATGAGTCCGTGCATTTTCAGATTCTTATCAACCCACAGGGTGTTAAGGGTAGTGGCATCAAAGCCCGTGAGGAACATATTCACGACAATCAGAAGATCTACTTCACGGTTCTTCACTCGCATGGACAAATCCTTGTAATAGTTCTGGAACTTATCAGAAGAAGTGTCAAAGTTGGTGTTGAAGGCGGCGTTATAATCTTGGATGGCACTTTCAAGGAAGTCACGGGAGGTCTGGTCAAGAGCATCGGTGTTGAAGCCTTCTTCTTGCAGAACGTCCTCGGGGTCATCCTCGTTTGCGGCATAGCTGAAAATCGTAGCAATAGTAAATTGACGGTGGCTCTCCGCAATCTGTCTCTGGAACTCCTTGTAATACTTCATTGCCATAGGAATGGAGCTTACAGCGAACATAGCGTTAAAGCCCGCCATGCGTTTGCCCTTCAAGGAGTAGTAACTGTTACGCTTAGTCTTCTGGTCGAAATGCTCCAGCGTGTATTTGACAATTTCACGAATACGCTCCGGCGCACCCATCGCCTTTTCAACGTCAATGGCAGAAACATTCTTGTCCTTGATGTTCTCTTTTTCCTTGACCGTATTCACATAGTCGATACGGAACGGGAGAACGTTGCCGTCATTGATAGCGTCCACGATTGTGTAAGTGTGGAGCTGATCGCCAAAGGTCTGCGGCGTGGTCAGCATCGTCAAATGCTTGCCCTTGCCTGCGTTGGCAGCGAAGATCGGCGTGCCTGTAAAACCGAACAGATGATATTTCTTGAACGCCTTTACGATTTTAGCGTGCATATCTCCGAACTGGCTGCGGTGGCACTCGTCGAAGATGATAACGCAATGCTTATTGAATACCTCATGTCCCTTGTTCTTGGTCACGAAGTTATCCAACTTCTGAATAGTCGTGATGATGATCTTGTATTCGTGAAATCCGCCTTTTTCGTCTTTGTCCTCAAGCTGTCTCTGCAAAATTCTTGTAGAGGCGTTGCTGTTGGCAGAGCCTTTTTCAAAGCGGTCGTATTCCTTCATGGTCTGATAGTCAAGGTCTTTTCTATCGACCACGAACAGAACCTTGTCCACATAGGGGAGCGCAGATGCGAGCTGTGCGGTTTTGAAAGAGGTCAGCGTTTTGCCGCTTCCCGTGGTGTGCCAGATGTAACCGCCTGCATCCACCGTGCCCATCTTCTTGTAATTGGTCGAAACTTCGATGCGGTTGAGAATACGCTCGGTTGCCGCAATCTGATAGGGGCGCATAACCATCAGAATTTCTTCCGAGGTAAATACGCAATACTTGGTCAGCACGTTCAGAATGGTGTGCTTGGCAAGGAACGTCTTTGTAAAGTCAATAAGGTCTGCAATTACCTTGTTGTTGCCGTCTGCCCAGAAGGAAGTGAACTCAAAGCTGTTGCTTGTTTTCTTCGATTTCTGTTTTGCGGATTCGCCCATTTCCTTGATGTGGCTGTTTCTGGTGGTGTTGGAATAATACTTGGTATGCGTACCGTTGGAAATAATGAAAATCTGAACGTACTCATATAGTCCGCTTGCCGCCCAAAAGCTATCCCGCTGATAGCGTTTGATCTGATTAAAGGCTTCACGGATGGCAACGCCACGGCGTTTCAGTTCCACATGGACAAGGGGCAGACCGTTGACGAGAATGGTCACGTCATAGCGGGTGTCGTGGTTGCCCTCGGTCTCCACATACTGATTGATGACCTGCAAACGGTTGTTGTGAATGTTCTTTTTGTCGATGAGCTGAATATTCTTGGAAGTTCCGTCATCTCGGCGCAATACCTTTACATGGTCGGTCTGGATGGTGCGGCTTTTCTCAACAATACCCTCGTTAGCGTTGGCAAGCGTTTCTGTGAAGAAGCGTTTCCATTCGCTGTCGGTAAAGGTGTAGCCGTTCAAAAGCGTGAGCTGCCGTCTGAGGTTAGCTATCAGACCGTTTTTGTCATGGATGGTAAGGTATTCATATCCCTGTGTGGTCAGCAGACGGATAAATTCCTTTTCAAGAGCCGCTTCACTCTGGAAACTGTCAGAGCGTGAGCTTTCCGGCGTATATTCAGCTACAACGGTGCTTTCGTTGGTTTCTGCGATGATATTGAAATAGCTCAAGATGACACCTCCTCAGAGTTTTCTTGTAAATGCTTAATAATTAAAATACGTATAGTAGTGTATAGTACCTCAGCATATTGCTCATTTTCATCGTCTTTTAGATATTTCCCGTCCTTTTTTACATGAGAAAAACAGACACGATGTTCTCTAATTCTTCCAGAAAAATCTGTTATGCTTTTTGAAGTGGGCAAATATTCGCTAATATAATCATTGCGATATAGTGAACGTTCAATGGCAACTCGGAAAGAATCATGTCCGGGACGAGTGTCTGCAATATCTAAATAGTTAGCTAAACCTTCCATCGTTTGTGATAATCTCAAAGGATAATCTTCCCGGAAAGAATTGCTGTATGCTGTAGTTCTAAACACATCAAAGATGATTCCACTATCTTCTCTAAAAGTCATAAAACTGATAAAATTTTTGCTATTAAGTGCCTTGATGCAAAAAACTTTACTTTTTGTGTTTGTACTTTTTGTATACAAACTTTTTTTCCGTGATTCTCCATTGTTCGCACGATTAAAGCACTTTAGAACGTATGAATTTTCCCCGACATAAACAATCAATCTATCATAGAAAAACATATTTTCATAGCATAAAAAAGCAAATTCGGATAGTCTCCATATGATTTTTTCGAGTTTTTCAAATGACTGTTTCCCCGTCAAAGTAAATTTAATTCTTTTCGTGAATATTCCCTCAAAATTCGCACCCATCCATTCGAGAATCTCGGGTGTTAATTCATACTGCGGTTCGGAGATTATATGAACATTATTGTAAGTAAAATCAAGTTGAATGGCTTTTGAATATTCCGCTTCAAATTCGGCTTGTTCTACGGTCAGATTTTTTAAGTTCTCAAAGTGTTCGTAGAATAGCAATACATTAAAAGAAAAATCAATATAAAATTCAAAGTGGTAATATTTTAAAACATATGAAAAACCATACAATGTGTATTTGTTGCCGTGTTCATCGACAACAAATAAATATTCGCATTTATATTTTTCATACGGCTTTATTTTTTTATGTTTAACTAATTCCCGGATTACTTCACTATTTTCAATGTTTTTGCCGAAAATTCGATGAGCATTTGTATTATTGTCAAATTCAAATGATATATCAACATCGGCAACTTCATCATCTTCAATAGGAAGATTTAGAATTTTAACTATATTTAGTTTTCTATCATCAGAATTCATGTGTTCAACTCCTTAAATGTAAGCAACTTGTCCCGATAATACTCATACTGCTTTTGCCTTGCTTCAATCTCTGCAGGAAGTCCTTCAGAAAAATCATTGCATAGGGTATCGAATTTATTAAGAATAGCTACAATTCTTTTCTGTTCGGAGAAAGGAGGAAGAGGAACCTCCAAGCTGTAGAACTTTTTATGCGGTAAATCTGGAACACTTCCGCCCGAAGCTGCATCTAACATTTTTCTATACATCAATTTGCTTCTTAACAGACATAACATATATTTTTTATCTACTTTTTCATTACAATTCACCTTAAAAAAGTTATTGTGAAAACACCCTTCAACACCGGAAATAATTACCCCTGTACTTCCTGTTCTTGTAACCAAAATATCATCCTTATGGCATATCACTTGCTCATCAGGATTTTCAATATAATATTGATTATCCTCTTTGTTTTTCAAGAATTGAACCGTAATGTACATATACCTATTGGGGGCTGGACTCTTGAATCTATTGCTGATAGCAACTTGCAATCCTTGATTAACGGTACATAATTCTTGTAATTTTACCCTTTCGTAGTCATTGTCAAAAAGAAGATGGTGTTCAAAATATTCGTACTGCTTCTTTCTTGCAGAGAGCTCCGCTGTAAGCTCCGCTGTAAGCTCCGTGAAATTGTCCAGAATACGGACAATTTCACTCTGCACAGGCAGAGGGGGCACGGGAATAGGAATATCTAAAACCTTCGACATATCTGGATGTTTTATCCCCGAACCTCTATAATATGACGATATATCTGGCAACATTTTTAACAAATAATAATACAAATATTTTGTGTTTAATTGGTTGCTATCTAAAACAATCGCGATTCTATTATCGCCTGTAATAAACTTGCCTTTATAATATTGAACAATAGGATTGCCGCCCCAAGGGATACATACAATTTCTGCATTTGACAATCTTTCTTCTACATCCTCTTCGTTTGCCCACAAATCTGTTATACTCGTTGTAAGTATTTTTACATTACCATTTTCGCGTTCAAGATTTTTAAGATCTGCGGCTAAATAGTAATTATATTTTAATATCTTTTTTTGCTTGTCTTTTTCAACGGCATTGAATCTTTTATCCCATGCTGTCAAGGACCACAACGGAAGATATTCCACTCCATTTGGGCAAAGTTCCTCTATAAGTTGTTCAAGTTTTGTCATTTTTTATCCCTTTATTTCACCAACAACGGCATTAAAATAGTAGCAACTAATGTAAGAAACGCAATTGTTGCCATTAAGTAATTCAAGCATTTACTTATCTTCAATTCCTTATTGCTTGAGTCATTAGCTTCTTTTAATGCTTGGTTTTGTTCTTTCAACAATTCGTTTTGTTCTCTCAACAAAGCTATCTGTTGTTCTTCTCGTTCAACCTCTTTGTCGTGCCACTCTTGTTCTCTCATTTTTTCATAAACAATATTGGGCAATGGTGGGTTAGTAACCATTTTAGGAAGTTTAAAATTATTCAAATTCATATCGTGTCACCTTAAAATTTATTTTCAATCTCTGCAATTATCTTGTCAATCTCATCACGGAGAAGCTGTTCACGGGCAACGATTTCCGCAATCTCGGCATTGAGCTTCACAATGTCGATTTTCTCTCGGGTATCCTCCGCTTCAACATAGGTGGAAACAGAAAGGTTGTAGTCATTCTCTGCGATTTCCTCATAGCTTGCCAGATGGGAGAAGTGTGCTTCCTCTGCACGCTTGGCAAAGGTCTCCACAATTCTGTCCATGTTTGCCTGTGTCAGCTTATTGTTGTTCGTAACCTTGATGCACTCGCCTGTAGCATCAATAAACAGGGTCTTGTTGTCGGACTTTCCTTTCTTCAAAACCATGATGCAGGTTGCAATGGAAGTACCGAAAAACAGATTGCTCGGCAACTGGATGATGCAGTCGATAAAGTTATTGTCGATCAGATACTTTCTGATTTTCTGCTCTGCGCCGCCACGGTACATAATACCGGGGAAGCAAACGATCGCCGCCGTTCCGCCTGTTGCAAGCCAGGAAAGAGAGTGCATGATAAACGCAAGGTCAGCCTTGGATTTCGGCGCAAGAACACCCGCAGGAGAAAAACGAGGGTCGTTGATCAGCAGAGGATTATCGTCGCCAGCCCACTTGATGGAGTAAGGGGGATTGGAAACGATCAGTTCAAACGGCTCGTCATCCCAATGCTGCGGTGCGGTCAATGTGTCCTCGCAGGCAATATCGAACTTATCAAAGCCCACGTCATGCAGGAACATATTGATGCGGCAGAGGTTATATGTAGTGATATTGATTTCCTGGCCGTAAAAGCCGTTTCTGACGGCATCCTTACCGAGAATCTTTTCTGCTTTCAGAAGCAGAGAGCCAGATCCACACGCAGGGTCATAGACTTTATTGATTTCAGTCTTACCCACCGTGCCGAGTCTGGTGAGCAATTCGGAAACATCAGCAGGAGTAAAGAACTCACCGCCGGATTTGCCTGCACCCGACGCGTACATGGTCATCAGATATTCATAGGCGTCGCCAAAGGCATCAATATCGTGATCTTTCATGTCGCCGAGGTTCATATTGGCTACGCCGTGCAACAGCTTGGCAAGGCGTTCGTTTCTCTTTGCTACGGTAGAGCCGAGCTTGTTGCTGTTTACGTCAAAATCGGCAAACAAGCCGTCAAAGCTACTTTCGGAAGTAGAACCCTTTGCGGATGCTTCGATATGGTTGAACACACGCTCCAAGGTTTCATTCAGATTTTCGTCATTATCGGCTCTACCGTTGACGTTGCAGAACAGTTCGGACGGAGGAATGAAAAAGCCTTTTTCTTCAACCAAGCCCTCACGAGCTTCCTCTGCATCGGCATCGGACATCTTTGCATAATCAAAATCGGTATTACCGGCATCCTGTTCACCGGCGTTGATGTAGTTGGTCAGATTTTCGGAGATATATCTGTAAAACATTGTGCCGAGGACGTAATTTTTGAAATCCCATCCGTCCACAGCACCACGAAGCTCGTCTGCAATCGCCCATATCGCACGGTGCAGCTCATCTCTTTTTTGAATGTTTCTTATATCGGACATATTAATTACCTCATAATTCTTCTGTCTTGAAGGTTGTATAACCCTCGTAGTAGTAGCCGGCCTCCAGGCTGTCCAGTACGCCGTTTTTAAAAAGCTCTACCGCTTTTTTCTTGCTGATGCGTTCCTCTGCTTCTGCAAGCGTAGGGGAGCTTGTGATGCCAAGTTTATTTTCCAGTGCCATTTTATTTGTCCTCCTTCGCTTCATCGGGGACAAACTCCATAATGTCATCCACATTGCAACCAAGGGCAGCACAGACCTTGCCCAGGGTGTCCACCTGAACAGATTCATTCCTGCCCATCTTCGCCATAGCGTTGGAAGTGATGCCCGATAGCTTTACAAGCTCGGTCTTTTTAAGTCCTCTGTCAATAAGTAATTTCCACAATTTATTGTAACTGATAGCCATAGGAAACCTCCGAAGGTTAGTATATACAGATATTATACCACAATTTGCGGATATTTTCAATAATTTTTAGGTGTTTTTCAAAATAAAATTGAGTTTTTCAAGTTTTCGGCACATTAATAACGTTCCCCTAAAAAAGCAAAAGACGCTGCAACGAAGCAACGTCTTTGTTGATTTAATGACAACCGTGAGAACCGCAGTTACTGCCGCAGCCGTGGTCGCCACAGGTATGTCCCTCACCGTGGTGATGGTCGTGGTGGTCACACTTGGCTTCGGGAGCATAGTTCAAACTGTTTACAAGGAAGGCTTCCACTGCTTCGTCCGCATTACCGTTGACACCGCCGAAAAGTTTGATGCCTGCCTGTGCCAGAGCCATCTGCGCACCGCCGCCGATGCCGCCGCAAATGAGTACGTCTGCATTCAGCGAAGAAAGAAGTCCTGCCAATGCACCGTGGCCGCTACCGTTGGTATCTACTACTTCTGCATTTACGATCTTACCGTCCTCTACCTCGTAGAGCTTAAACTGTGCGGTATGACCGAAGTGCTGAAAAACTTCACCGTTTTCGTAGGTTACTGCAATTTTCATTGTATCTTCTCCATTTCTACTTTTTTAAGTGATTTTTTAAATTGAACGGCAAAAAGGATTGCCGTAAAGCTTACTGCAATAATATCAGCCGCCGGCTCGGCGAGGTAAACGCCCATTGTCTTATCCTGCACAAGATTGGGAATCAAATAAATAAACGGGAGAAGCAGGACGAATTTACGCACTATGGCAACGATGATAGAGCAAGGTGCGTTACCGGTGGAAACAAAGGTCATCTGGCAAGCGATCTGAATACCGAAAATACACATCACGCCGCAGTATATTCGCAGGGCGTTTGCGGTAAATTCGATCAACTCTTTGTCGGGTGTAAATATGCCCGCAAATACTTGGGGGAACAGCATAATAGCACCCCAGATAACAAAGGAATATCCAACACAGGTTATCAATAAAAGCTTGAAGGTCTTTTTTACACGGTCGGTATTTTTCGCACCGTAATTATAGCTGGAAATGGGCTGTGCACCCTGAGCAATGCCCTGCATGGGAAGCATAGCGAACTGCATCACGCTGGTGAGGATGGTCATTGCACCCACGGCAATGTCGCCGCCGTATTTGAGAAGCGAGGAATTAAAGCAGACCGAGATCACACTTTCACTGCTTTGCATAATGAATGCAGAAAGCCCTAACGCAACGCACGGGAAAACGAGCTTTCCGTCAATACGCATATTCTTTCTTTGAAGCTTTAAGTAGGTCTTCTTCCCGCTGAGGAAGCTGAGCACCCAAACACAAGATATCGCCTGCGAAATGATCGTAGCCAGTGCCGCACCCTTAACGCCGAGATTACAGGCGAAAATGAAAATGGGGTCAAGAATAATATTGCTGACCGCACCGATGAGCACTGTCATCATACCAACCTTTGCAAAGCCCTGGGCGGTGATGAATGCACCCATACCGAGGGTAAGCTGAACGAAGATCGTTCCGATGGCGTAGATGTCCATATAGTCCGTGGCATAACCGATAGTATTCTTGCTTGCGCCGAACATCAACAGCAGATCCTCATTCCAGATCATTAGTACGACAGTCAGAATTGCAGAGAGAAAGAGCTGAAGCGTAAAGCAGCCGCCCAAGATCTTTTCGGCAGATTCGTTATCGCCTTTGCCCATATAGATGGATGCCCTTGGTGCACCGCCGAAGCTGATAAGAGCCGCAAAAGCGGATATGATCATAATGATAGGCATACATACGCCCACGCCCGTCAGCGCCAGACTGCCTTCCCCGGGTATATGACCGATATAAATGCGGTCAACGATGTTGTAAAGCATATTAATAAGCTGAGCCACCACCGTGGGAAGTGCAAGCTTAAACAGCAGCTTTCCGATGGGTGCCGTACCCAGCATCTCTTTGTTGTCGTTCATAGTATCATTCCTTGCCGTTTGTGTTTCATAATCATTAAGAATTAACCGAGTAATCCTTTTTGAAGCCGTGTGCTCCGAAAATTTGCCATTGTCCAACTCCGAGACGTTGCATCACTGCCTTGCGTTCCTCGGCGCACAGCTTGGGATCGGTATCTACGGATGTCATCAAAATCGGAGCATACTGATTATATTCCGCTTGCTCTTTCGTTAAACCGTGAACATTGATATAAATATCTCCCGTCAAAGCAATATGATGGGTATAATCGATCAGAACGATCTCTCCGGGTAAATGACCGCCTCTACCTTCATACACTTCAAAATGCATTTCACCGAAATCAAAGAAACCAATTTGAGTAAGCGGTTCGGACAAATTTTCATAATCAGTCCAAGGAGCTGTGATCTTTTCGGGGGTGACCGCTTTGTAAGACGTAAGGATCTTACAGATATTGATATACGGTTTGTGAAGCGGATTTTCTTCGCGGTATCCATCCTTTTCCAAAAATTCATTTTTTAAACAAAGCGCAGTTTTGACACTTGCAATGACTTGATCAAACAATGACAGCAGACCGCAATGATCAACGTCGGCATGGGTAACAAGAATGGTTTTCTTTACGTTATCAAAATCGGGGATAACCTTTCTGAAAACTTCCAGCATTTCATCCTGATAACAAGCATAACCGCTGTCTACAAACAGATAATTGTCCTCACTTTTTATGATGATGGTGTTGCTTCCGCAGGGAGGTTCAATTAAGGTGATCTCGGTGCTTTCGGTTACCTTATGGGTGCTGATTCTCGGCATAAATGCTCTACCTTTAGAAGCACCCAGTAATTCTGCAAATTTACTTATACTATCAAACGTTCTGTAGGGTGATAACCCTTGCTCGTCCAGCGTCTGCATAGCAAGATTAACATGAACCAAAAGTTCCTGACTGACATCCTGCGAAAGTCCCATTGTCTTGGAAAGGCCCATCACGTAATTGCTGTAAAAAATACTGTTATCATAAACCTTTTCGGAACTGTTATAATCGATCACACGCACACGGCAGAGTTTTTCCGCCTCCTTGAGAAAAGCAGATATCTTATCAATATCTTCAACATACAATCCCATCTTAAAATATTGATGATCGCTGCCGTTTTCTTGCGAGCTGATATAAGAAATATTAAAATTAAAATCATTGATAAGCGTTAGAACATTTGTGACGCTTCCGGGAACATCTTCAAGGCAAAACTCAATTAAGACAACACTTGTTTTGCCCGCATTGTTTTGCAAATACCCGATTTTTTTAAGTTCTACATCGGCTTTTTTCAATTGTTCCCCAGTACCTTCGGCATCAATAAACAGCGTGTGAGAATCAACAGCTTTATTATAGCTTACACGGGTAATATTGATTCCCAAAGCAGAAAAGCATTTGCTTGCTTTCAGAAAGGCACCGATGTGATTCGGCATGGAAGTAACATACGTCTTTTTCATTGTATCACCTGAATTGACAAAACATTGCTATTTGATAAAATTCACAAATCCTTTTATTTTTCAAAATTATACTACTCTTTTTTTTCAAAATCAATATAGAAACACACGAAAACTCGCAGGTTGCGTGGCATTTGGCTTTTTACTTGCCAAAATGAATCTCTCTTTTCATCTTATGGATACGCACTCTCGGAATAGCGGACTTGCCGTTTTTCATATAGTGTAGTATCAACTTTTGGGAGGTTTTATATGGCAGAAAACAACGAGCCTAAAACCGTTTGCGTTAGTGTTTTTAAAAGCGGCGAAAGCACTACCACCGAGCGCGAATTCACTGACAAGTGGATCGAACTTATCAATACGATAGAGAAAGGCAAAAGTGCAAACTTTTGCGAAAAAGCGTGACTAAAGGAACCATTTATGGTATAACGGATGTGGAAACAGCTTGTTCTGTCTCAAAAGGAGATGGAAAATTGAAAGTAGCTATTTATTGCCGCTTATCCGAAGAAGACAGAAACAAGCAACTTGTTACCGACGACTCAGGCAGCATTCAGAACCAAAAAGCGATGCTGGTGCAATACTCTCTCGAACAGGGGTGGGAGATTTTCCGTATTTACAGCGACGATGACTACGCCGGTGCGGACAGACGCCGACCGGAGTTTAACCGCCTACTGCAGGACGCAGAAGCGAGAAAATTTGATATTATCCTCTGCAAGACACAATCCCGTTTCACCCGTGAGCTGGAGCTGGTGGAAAAGTACATCCACGGTTTATTCCCCATCTGGGGCATTCGCTTTATCAGCATCGTGGACAATGCCGACACCGACAACAAGGGTAACAAAAAGTCCCGCCAGATCAACGGACTTGTAAACGAATGGTACTTAGAGGATATGTCCGACAACATCCGCAGTGTTCTGAAAAACAGACGGGAAAACGGATTCCATATCGGTGCCTTTGCCCTTTACGGGTACAAAAAAGACCCCGATCAAAAGGGGCGTCTGATCATCGACGAGGAAGCCGCCGCTGTGGTTCGTGAGGTATTCACCCTCTTTTCCCAGGGCTACGGAAAGACCGCGATCGCCCGTATGCTCAATGACAGAGGCATCCCCAATCCAACCGAATACAAGCGTCTTAAAGGATTGCGTTACAAGCAACCTACCGCCAAAAACAGCACACTTTGGAAATACTTTGCGATTTCCGATATGCTGGTCAATGAGATCTACATCGGCAATATGGTACAGGGCAAATACGGCAGTATTTCCTACAAGACGAAGCAAAACAAGCCGCGCCCCAAAAGCCAGTGGTACATCGTTGAGGGAACACACGACCCCATCATCGACCGTGAGCTTTGGGACAGGGTACAAAAGATGATAAAGGAACGGGCAAAGCCTTTTGATGTTGGCACTATCGGTCTGTTTGCAAGAAAGGCTCGCTGTGCCAACTGCGGATATGTGATGCGTTCCTCTAAAAATCGAGGCAAGCACTATCTGCAGTGCTCCAACCGTCACGTGGCAAAGGATGCCTGTATCGGCTCCTTTATCTCGGTTGATAAATTGGAACAGATGGTAATCGACGAGCTGAGCCGCCTTTCCGAGGACTATTTGAACAAGGACGATTTGGAAAGAAAGATCGAATTCTGTAATGATCTGCAAGCGCAGAAAGCCAGTATCCTTAAAAACATCGCCACCTACGAAA
The DNA here is from genome assembly GCA_017440965.1 of Clostridia bacterium. Lineage (GTDB taxonomy): Bacteria > Bacillota > Clostridia > Oscillospirales > Acutalibacteraceae > RUG806. The sequence continues at coordinate 51,898 of JAFSGH010000010.1, forward strand.
AGCGTGTTGGGGAACTGTCTAAAGGTATTCGGGAACTGTACATGGATAAGGCCAAAGGACTCATCAGCGGTGCAGACTATACAGAGATGTCCAAAGACTTTATTGCAGACCGTGACCGCCTTGAAAAACTCATTTCAGACGGTCGTAAACAGATCGAAGAAATCGATGTAAAAATCGAAGTCGGCGACAACCGCAGAGAGATCATCGAGCGTTACACAAACCTCAAACACCTGAATCGTGAGATGGTTGATATCCTTATTGACTACATTTCCGTAGACAAGAGAATCCCCAAAACTAAGGACGTTCCGATAACAATACATTGGAGTTTTTAGTGATATATTTTGCCAAAGGCAAAATGTGATATAATTTTCTTGCGAAAATTGTGATATATTCCGTTTTTAACGGAATGTGATATAAA
>JAFSGH010000011.1 GCA_017440965.1 Clostridia bacterium
GCTTGAGCTTTTTCAAAAGCTCACGGTGTCAAGAGGCAGAGCCTCTTGTGGCACTGCGCAGAGTGCGAAATCTCTCAAGCTTGCAATTGCGAGAAGGGGAGAAAAACAGTCCGGTGGACTGTTTTTCGTTGGGAACCCTCGAGGGGAGAGCCAAGTGCGAAGCACAAAATGATTAAAGTGAGTAATAGATTTCCAACTTTTTGTGAAGTGGGGGAAAATTGCCTTCGTCAAAGCTTCTGCTAAAGGCAATTACGCCAAAGTGAAAATATTTTCTTCGGTGAGTATTAAGTGATATTGCAAATTAAAATTTGCAGTGATATTTTTGATAAATCAAAAGTGTTATTGAAGCCTTACGGCTTCAGTGTTATTTTATTCGCACAAAACTGTCCGAAGGACAATAACACTCGGCGTCAGCCGAATAAAACTGCGAAGCAATAAAACTCGCCGAAAGGCGAATAAAACTGCGGAGTGTCCTTACGAACACTCCGCTAAAAGAGCAGGGCATTTTTTATCTGTTCAACCAAACGAAAGCTTTTTTTACGGAGAAAGCACCTTTTTCGGAAGTATATTCATCACTGCAAGGAATATTTCAACAAGGGCAATGGGGACCATTTCCATTAATGAACTCTTTCCCACAAATACGAAGATCACAACAAAGCTCATAAGGATCAAAACCATAACAGCGGTATATATTGTGAAATTCTTATGCCTTTTTATGTTCACGGCAAAGAAGAGGAAAACGGGAGCAAAGATGAAGGCAATAAAGAGTCCCGTTGCTATCCAGTGGATGATCCTCTTGGGATTCCAGTCGGCAATGCTGTGATCAAGGGAAAGAGCAATGCCGCACATGCTTAAAAATGCCATAACAAAAAGAGCATCAAAGAATCTGTTTTTATATTCGTATTTCTTATAAAGATATTTTGAGTTGAATATGACGGCAGCCGAGGTAAGAATTCCCCAGAGCCAGAAAAATACCTTTCTGTCCTCACAAAGAAGTGACAGCGTACCCGTTTCGGACAGAGGATCATTCCCCCACATAAAGGGCAGCACAAGTCCGTAAATAAAGGCGGCAACAAGCGTCACTCCGCAAAAAATTCCGACAGTCTTGTTTTTTCTGTCTGTCATATCATCACATCCGTTTTTATTGGTAATATATAATGTATATATTATATATTTATTTTTACATTAAATCAACAGAAAAAAAGCAGAGTGCTGATATAAGCACCCTGCCTTCTTTATTAAAGAAAAACAGATTTATCAAAGACCGAAAAGTCTCTGGAAAAGGTTTACTATCTTAAGGAAGAAATTTCTGATGGCATCGAAGAAATTAGTAAGCCCGTTTACATTGAGATTACCGCTTCCGTTGCCTGCATCCCCCTCATATTCTGAGGATACGCTGTTCATCCAGTATATCATACCGTTGGGGCTTTCAAGGGTAAGCGAATTTCCGTTGCCGTCCTTATGAGTAACATCCTTATATACACTGCCGTCAAGCATATGCATATCGAAGGTAACCACCTTTGCCATATGATGGTTGTCGCTGGCGCCGTTTCCTGCAGGCTCTTTGACAGAGGAGAAGGAGGAAAGACGGCATAAGGAGGGATCATTATTATTCTTGCAGACATTGTTCCACAAGGGTGTTGTGGTGGCAGGATAGCTGATAACGGGATCCATGGTGCTTGCTATCATCCATATTGCAACATCGGCACATTTTTTTGTATCGGCGGCACTAACAGTACCCGTTGCCGCAATGGGGAAGGCACCTGCAAAATATTCGGGGAAGGCAATTATCATATCCCAGGTCATTTCACCGCCTGCAGACGAGCCGCCTATGAATATCTTTGAGGTATCGATATTATCACCGTGCTTTGCAATAACATCGTCAATAACGCTTCTTAAGGCAGGCACAAGGGATTTGCTCCAATATACAAGCTTCTGCTCGGGAGCGCGGGGCAGAAGAATAAATGCACCGCCCTCGGTAAATCTCGACTGAAGCTCACTTGATGCCCAATAGGGGAAATCACTGTCATCAAGCTGAGAGCCCACATAATCGCCGTGACCTATGCCGTGAAGGAAGATAACGAGAGGATATTTTTCATTATCGTTTGCCCCTGCAGGAGAATACAAAGCATAATCAAGAGCATATCCGTCTGCCGAGGGAGCAGTATCAATAAAGAATTCATTTCTCAGAGCCTCAATTCCCGAGGAAACGGGAAGAGCATCCTTTGAGGAAGCAAAGGCCAAAACGGAAAAAAGTCCCGTAAGAAGAATAAGAGCCGTTACAAGAGCAGATGTTTTCTTTAACATATTAACCATCCTTTGTCTTTTATATTATCATAATAGCAAAGAAAAAAAGGTCAGTCAACAGACAAAGAAAGGATATTTGTATTATTTACACTTCGATTAATTCTCAGTTAATAAGAGGGATGCCAAGCACAGCTAAACGGCTTCAGTGTTATTTTATTCGCACAAAACTGTCCGAAGGACAATAACACTCGGCGTCAGCCGAATATCACTGCGAAGCAATAAAACTCGCCGAAAGGCGAATAAAACTGCGGAGTGTCCTTACGAACACTCCGCTTGCTTTATATCATCAGTTTATTTCAAAAGTAAGACCTTCGTTTATGTTGCCCCAGACATCCTCTGCCTGAACTCTTACCGTACAGCCCTTACCTGCAGTCACACCGCTGAAGCTTACAGTTTCGGGAACATCAGCGAAATAATACTGTGAAAGCTCCCAGGCGGAATATACGGTCTTTCCGTTTTCATCGGTAACTGTCAGTCTGTAAAGATATACCTTGTTATCATCTCCCGTGACCCTTGCCTGAGGAACGGTAACGGTATATGATGCCCCTGATTTTTTCACTTCAAGTGCTGCACCGTCATCAAATACGGGAGCGGATGAAAGAAGTCTTCTTGCATCGTGGTTGAACTTGAGCTTTACGGACGAAGCAACATTATCAACAAGATACTCGGCAACAAATTTACCTGCATCAACATCAAGCACCTTTACAAGCACACGGTTGAGAGCATCCACCTCAACAATGAGAGCCTGTGTCATGGTCTTGTGGTTTTCGGGATGAACGCTTGTCTGATCGTCAACGGTGAATTCATAATAAGCAAGGCCGCCGTCATTGACTGCGGTAAATGTACCCTGCCATATTGAACGGGGATCGTTTGCGGGATAATGGGAATGTCCCGAGAAGTCAACAACCTGAGGATATTTGCTGAGTACCTCCTTGAAATCAGGCATTCCCCAGCCGTCATAGGTGTAGCTTCCGAAAACGGTATCAAGAATATGCTCGTGCTGGAACACGAAAACGGGCTGTAAGGGGGCATCCTCAGTTGCCTTCTTAAGCTCATTATCAAGCCACTCGACCTGCTCCTTTGTATAATGCTCCGTCTGGGAGGAGGAACGGGATATTCCTATAAAGTGAAAGCCGTTTATAACTCTGTGAAAATCCGTCTCCTGTCCCGTAAGCTCGGTAAACATCTGAAGGGACTTAGTGCCGTAGGTGTTACCGTCATGAGACTTTGCTAAAACCGCAAGACGCTCGGTAGGCTCCTTTATGACCTTATCGGTAACTGCAGTAAAGGCAGAAAATGCGGTAAATGTACCGTCATCGGTAATATCGCCCGAAAAAACAACTGCGTCAAGAGCGGTGTAATCGCTGTCTGCCTCGCTGTAGGCATAGGCGGATTTTACGGTATTTGCAATTCTGTAGCAGGGCTTATCACCGAGAGAAATAACATGGGTGTCACTTGTTGCAACAAAACGAAGCACGGGGACAAAGCCGTCATCTGTATTTTCGGGCACGGGAGCAGAAGCTAAAGGCACGAAAACAGATGTGAAAAGCATAAGAAAGCTGAGAATAAGAGAATATAAAGTCTGCATAATAAAGCTCCTTTACAGAAGATTATAAGCAGATTATAATAGATATTATTCTTTTTTTCAATAACTTTTCCTTCTTTTGTGCCGAATATCAATTTTTTCAGCCTGAGCCCTCTCTTTTTGCTGTAAATTTACTATTGCAAAACACCTTGGTATTTAATATAATATAATACCGTAAAAAATAAACTAAAACTTATGTGGGGTGCATTATTATGCTTAAAGTTGTAAAATTCGGCGGCTCATCCCTTGCTGATGCAAATCAGTTCCGCAAGGTAGCCGAGATAATCAAGAGCGATGCCGACAGAAAATATGTTGTTGCTTCCGCTCCCGGAAAAAGAGATTCACACGATGTAAAGGTAACCGATATGCTTTTACAGTGCTTCAGACTTGTAAGAGACAAGAAGAGCATTGACGAGACCTTTGATAAGATAACCGAAAGATACAACGGCATCATAAATGACCTTGGTCTTGATTTTTCACTTGAAGAGGATTTAAAGGGCATCAAGGTGGCAATTCTCCATCACGCAAGCCAGGACTATATCGCAAGCCGCGGAGAATATCTCAATTCAAAAATCCTTGCAGCCTTCCTTGATTTCCCCTTCATTGACGCAGAAGAGGGTATCTTCTTTGACGATAAGGGTATTCTTGACCTTGAAAAGACAGATGCAGAGCTTTCAAGACTTCTCTCCTATCACGAATACGCAGTAATTCCCGGCTTCTACGGTGCAACACCCAACGGAATGATAAAGACCTTCTCAAGAGGCGGCTCTGATATCACAGGCTCCATCGTTGCGCGTGCCGCAAATGCCGATATATACGAAAACTGGACAGATGTTTCAGGTATGCTTATGGCTGATCCCAGATGTATAAATGATCCTCAGCCCATTCCCGAGATCACCTACAGAGAGCTCCGCGAGCTTTCATATATGGGCGCTACAGTTATGCACGATGAAGCCATCTTCCCCGTAAGAAAGGCAAGAATTCCGATAAACATCAGAAATACAAACTGCCCCGAGGCTCCCGGCACAATGATCGTGCATAAGGCTTCAAGCAACAATGTCCCCACCGTTATCACGGGTATTGCAGGCAGAAAGGGCATCACAGCCATCCACGTTGAAAAGGATATGATGAACTCAGAGCTCGGCTTCGGCAGAAAGGTGCTTGAGGTCCTCGAAAACCACGGCGTTTCCTTTGAGCATCTTCCCTCAGGCATCGACACAATGAGCGTGCTCGTTTCCGCTGAAGCTCTCGGAAGCCATAAGGGCTCCATCACAGCCGATATCGTAAAGAAGGTAAATCCCGATTCGATCACCCTTGTTGAGGGACTGTGCCTTATCGCAGTAGTAGGACGCGGTATGGTAAATACAGAGGGCACAGCCGCAAGAGTCTTCACCGCTCTTGCAAATGCAAAGGTCAATATCCGTATGATAGATCAGGGCTCAAGTGAGATAAACATCATCGTCGCAGTTGAGGAAAAGGACTATCAGAAGACAATAGAAGCAATCTATAACGAATTTGTAGGCTGATGAAAATGGAAGTTAAAATAAAAAAGCTGAACGAAAAAGCCGTCATCCCCACATACGGCTCCGAGTTCAGTGCAGGTGCAGATCTTTACGCCTGCGAGGAAAGCACAGTAACAATAGAGCCCCATAAAACAGTTCTCGTTCACACAGGGCTCTCCTTTGAAATTCCCGAGGGCTTTGCAGGCTTTATTTATGCAAGAAGCGGTCTTGCATCCAAAAAAGGCCTCGCCCCCGCAAATAAGGTAGGCGTCATCGATGCGGATTACAGAGGAGAGGTTATGGTATCTCTTCATAACCACACCGATATCCCCCGGACAGTAGAGCCCCTTGAAAGAGTAGCTCAGATGGTCATCGCCCCCTTCTTAAAAGCCGAATTCAAAGAAGCAGACGAACTGACCGACACCAAAAGAGGCACAGGCGGCTTCGGCTCAACAGGAACAAAATAAGGCAAGTGCCAACGGCACGAGCCCAAAAAACAAAATCCGCGAAGTGCCAACGGCACGAGCCATAGAGCGAAGCGGAAAAGCCCGCAGGGCTTCCTCAACTATTCACTATTCACTATTCACTATTCTTTATTCACTATTTCCCCCCCGCGAGACAACGGGGGTCGAATATTTTAATCAGAAATCAGGCTAAATTATGTCAACAGCTCTTAACACGAAGCAAAACAACACAATAGTAAAAATGCTGAGCCTTCTCTGTCCGCTTGTATATTTTGCAAGCTATATGACGAGAAAGAATTATTCCATCGTTATGGCAGATATCATAATAAGCGAGGGAATAAGCAATGCGGACGCATCTCTTGCGGCTACGCTTTCTCTCATCTCATACGGAATCGGTCAGATAATCAGCGGCATCTTAGGAGATAAATTCAAGCCGCAGAATATTATCCTCTGCGGACTTTCCCTTACCACCCTTATGAATGTGCTGATGCCTGTCACGGATGATTTTACGGTAAGAAGCATCATCTGGTTTATAAACGGCTTTGCACAGTCTATGCTCTGGCCGCCCCTTGTAAGAATTATGGCGGCAACCATGGACAAGACAAAGTATAACGAGGTCTGCACGAATGTAAACGTTGCAGGCATTTCGGGAACGATCCTGCTTTATATCACGGCGTCCTCCATATGGATAAAGTATTTCAGCTGGAAATATGTTTTCATTTCCTCTGCCGCTGTCAGCGGAATTATTGCCGTCATCTGGGTGATCGGCTTTTCAAAAGCATCAAAGGGTATGAAGCTTTTTGAGAAGAAGGAAGAAAGTAAAGAGGACAAAAAGGAAAGCACACTCAGTGCAAAAAAGCTTTTTGCGTCAGGCTTTATCTTTATTTCCGTTGCAATTATCGCGCAGGGTGCTCTTCGTGACGGCATCTCCGACTGGGTGCCCACCTTCATTATAAACACCTTCAATATGGAAAGCTCAAGTGCAATACTGAAATCCGTGCTGATTCCCGTTTTCGGTGTTATAAGCGTAAAGCTTGTAGGTGTAGTCAACGGAAAATTCGTAAAGGACGAAGTAAAGGCCGCCGCCGTCACCTTCGGCACGGGACTTATGGGCTGTATCCTTCTTTTACTCATATATAAAGAAAATCAGTATATCACGCTTATGCTCTCCGCTGTTATCACAGGCTTTATGCACGGAGTAAACTATTTCCTTATCTGCATCGTGCCTGCAAGATTTGAAAAATATAACGCGGTATCAACAATGTCGGGAATAATCAATTCCCTTACATATGTGGGCTCTGCCGCCGCCACCTACGGCTTCGGAGCAATTTCCGATAACTTCGGCTGGAATACGGTGCTTATCTCCTGGATAGCAGTTGCCGCTGTAGGAACAGCGTGCTGTATCGTTTCAATAAAGCCGTGGAAAAGGTTTGTCAGCTGATGGAAGGCTTTGTAAAAATACCGAATCTTCCCGAAAATAAGGTAACTTTTGCCGCTGTGGGAGATTATCCTGTGTTCAGAAAAGCGCTCTCGGATATGGGAATAAGAATATTCTCCCCCGAAAATACGGTTCTTGACAGCGAGGTAAGCCGACACGCAGATATGCTTATCTGCCATACGGGAGAAAATATCATTTTTGCAGATCCCCTGCAGGATGTAACACCGCTTATAAAAGAGGGCTTCACGGTATATTTTACCGAGGAGCTTGAAAGAAATTATCCCCTTGACACAAGGCTCAACACGGCTGTAGGCAGTAAATACTTTATAAATAATCCGAGATCCGTGTCCGCCTGCCTATATAAATACCTTGAAAATAAGGGACTTAAGAGCATAAGCACAAAGCAGGGATATACAAAATGCTCTCTTTGCTTTGTTACGGAAAATGCGGTAATTACGGATGATAACTCGGTATATAAGGCTGTAAGGGAGCATTTTTCCGATGTGCTTCTTATCAGCAAGGGAGATATTTTTCTATCGGAAAAGCACTTCGGCTTCTTCGGCGGCTGTACGGGAAAGATAAATAAAAACACTCTTGCAGTCACGGGCGAATTAAAAAGCCACAGAGACCACAGGGAAATATATGAATTCTGTGCAAAACACGAAGTAGAAATAAAGGAGCTTTCCAAGGGAAAGCTCACGGATATAGGCGGAATACTGCCCCTTAAGGAAATGAGGTAATATTATGTATTCACTGGGCTTTGATATCGGCGGAACAAAATGTGCCGCAATTCTCGGGAAGGGCGAAATGCCCTCCGACATAGATGAGCTTATCATTGATAAAATATCCTTCCCCACAAAGGTTGAAAGAGGCTTCAGAGAGATCCTTGACGAGATGCTCTCCTCAGCAGATGCTCTTCTTAAAAGAAACAGCGTTGAATACAGCGAGCTTATCGGCATCGGAATCAGCTGCGGCGGTCCTCTTGACAGTAAAAAGGGAACGATAAACTGCCCTCCCAATCTCCCCGACTGGGATAATGTGCCCATCTGTAATATTATGGAGGAGCATTTCGGCATCCGACCCAATTTACAAAATGACGCCAATGCCTGCGCAGTAGCAGAATGGAAATTCGGTTCAGGCAAGGGCACGGAGAATATGATATTTCTCACCTTCGGCACGGGTATGGGTGCAGGACTTATCCTTAACGGAAGATTATATGCAGGCACCAACGATATGGCAGGCGAGGTAGGTCACATAAGACTTGCTCCCGACGGCCCCGAGGGCTACGGAAAAAAAGGCTCCTTCGAGGGCTTCTGCTCCGGCGGCGGCATTGCAAGACTCAGTGAGATGATGATAGAGCAAGCCCGAAATAACGGTGAAGAAAGCAGTCTTTTCACCGAAGAAGAAATATCCGCCAAAACAGTCGCAATAGCCGCAAAAAACGGCGATGCCCTTGCAAAGAAAATATACGATAAATGTGCAACAAAGCTCGGCTACGGACTCAGTATACTTATAGATATCTTAAACCCCGAAGCAATAGTAATAGGCAGTATATACTCCCGTGACAAGGAGCTTTTTGACAGCATAATAACTGATGTTATAAAAAACGAATCGCTTTCATATTCAAGAGAAGTCTGCAAGATTCTTCCCGCCACTCTCGGGAACTCTATAGGCGACTACGCCGCATTAGGACTTGCATTTTAAGGAGAAACAGCTATGAACACACCCGAAAATATTTTTTCAACTCTTTATAAAAGCTATCCCGCATTACTCTCTGTGAAAAATGAAATAGAAGGTGCCTTCGCACTTCTCAGAAAATGTGCAGAGGAAAATGCCTTTATATACTGCTGCGGAAACGGCGGCTCTGCCGCTGACAGCGAGCATATCGCAGGCGAGCTGATGAAGGGCTTTATATTAAAAAGACCTCTTCCGAAAGAGGAAAAGGCAAAATTTGACGGCATCGAAAACGGCAGAGAAATTGCAGATAAGCTTCAGAAGGGCATCAGATGTATCTCCCTTGTAAGCCAGACGGGACTTATCTCCGCCTTCGCAAACGATGTGGACGCTTCTCTCGTTTTCGCTCAGCAGGTCTACGCCTATGCAAAAAGCGAGCACGATGTGCTTATCGCTCTTTCAACCTCAGGCAATTCCCTTAACATAGTAAACGCAGTAAAGGCGGCAAGGGCGGCAGGAATAAAAAGCATCTCCATAACGGGCGAAAAAGAAAGCAAGCTCTCTCTTCTTTCGGATGTGACAATAAGACTCCCCTCTTCAATAACCTACGAGATTCAGGAGCTGACTCTCCCCACCTACCACGCCCTGTGCGCAGCAACAGAGGCAGATATGTTTTTACAGAATGAAAACTGACACTGACCGTCATAATATATTCAAAAATAAAAATAAGCCTTCAGCAGAAATTTCTGCTGAAGGCAGTTTTTTTTGCTCTTCACATTCCGATAAACCTTGAGATCAAAAATGCCAATGCGAAGGAAATTATAAGAAAGGTGAGAAACGGGAATTTCCGCCGTTCGCCCCTTATCATCGAAAACATTATTCCTGTCCTTGTGAATGAAAAACCGAAATAAGCTATCGTAAGTCCGACAAAGCAGATAAGCCAGGCGGCAAGAAGTGCTTTTACGCTGTCTCCGAAGCTTACAAGGGAGGTAGCACCGAAATAGCATACAAGAACAAAAAGTATTGCGGCAACAATGCCAAAGGTTATAGCACGGACATTTCTCTGAAAGCTCACCTTACTCATATGCCCGTTATCTATTATTCTTACATCATATGCCATCAGCACACCGTCATTGAATCTTCCTCTGACCTCTGCCTCGGCGTTGTCCGTAAGCTGAATACCACCTGCAATAGTGCCGTGGACATTTACGGGTATTTCTGTGGTATTATCAAAGCCTGTGCCGTCATTGCCCGTGTTAACACTTACAGTGAATCGGTGAAGCACATCCTCAAGCCTTTGCCTGTATACCACTGCCTGATATAGCCTTACGGGAAGAAGCCTTCTGTATGAGCCGTCCTTCCTTCCCGTAACACTGTACTGAGAGATCCTGCCGGTAATACATACGTCTCCCCTGTTTGCCTGATCATCATAAAAAGACAAGTTATCATCCGAAGAGTATTCTTCCCGAGCATTTCGCTCCTGCGCCCTTGTTGAGGACATAGGACGGCTGCTTTCATTTTTCTTTTCGCCCTTATTTTCGGGGAAATTGCCGAAGGGAGAAAAGGGCTTTTTTTCTTTCTCCCCGAGGTCCGTATCATCAGACACTGTCATCTCAATTCTTGATAAAAGCTCATACTCTTCACAGGATTCAAGCCTGAGTGTGCTGTTGCATTTCGGACAGCAAGTTGCATTTGTATTCCTTGTATACGGCATTCCCGCACATCTGTCACAGTATTTTATTAACATAAATATCTCCCTTGATCCCGTGTCACATCAATGAGCTTGTACCGCCGTATTTATCCTTATCATTTTTATTTTTATCAAGATAATTACTGCCGTTCAAGGGCGAAAAGCCTGTATCTCCACCGCTTACGGAGATATCCTGACCGCTTACAGGTCTGCCGTAGGTCCTTATCCTTGTCTCACTGACCGCCAAAGCAAGCAAGGTCCAGAAAACAACACGGACAAAGCCGTCATCAAGATTAATGCTTTCAAGCCCTATTTCAGGCAAAAGCATCGCAATAATACCCGCAATAATAAAAATTATGAGATTCGGCTTATATATACTGCCGTGAGCATAAAACTTCAGCATACAAAGAAGTGCTATGATAATAAGCAGAAATACAGTTCTCATAATTGCATGAAGAACATTTGCAGAGCAAAAGCCTCTGTAGCTGAGAAGATGGCGTGTGCTTGTGCCTGAGGCTGCCTCATTCATTGCGCTCTCAAGCATTCCTGCATTATCTGCGTGCACATAAACACCGCCCGTATATTCAGCTATCTGCTTCATCATATTTTCATCAACACCGCCTCCGAGACCTATTGTGCTGACTGTGATATGCTTTTTGACAAATCTTTTAAGCAGGGCGCCCTTGAAAAACGGAGTATCTCCTGCATAACCGTCACTGAGAAGCAATATTTTTGTCGCGGATGTAAGCTTCAGAGCTCCCGAATCTATATCGCTTAATACCTGCTTCAGAGCGGTAAATAATGCCGTGCCACCCTCAGAATTCAGCATAAGTCCGTCGCTGCCCTGATTTTTGGGAAGCATATCTCTGCATTTTTTAACATCGTTTGCAAAGGTATATACCGCATAAGAAAAATTATCACTCTTGGAGCCGATAAGCTTTCTCATGGTAGCGCCTCTCATATTGGCAGGATCGCTCTCCAGCATAGAGCCCGAATCATCCATAAGTATTATGTAGGATTCTGCCTTAGTCTCCTCTTTAGAAGGCTCAAGCTCATAAAGAAACTCAAAAAGCATCGTGGAAAGGAAGAAAGCAAGAGCTACAATAAGAGTGTCGCGGATGATGACCTTTGAATCATTGTCTCTTCTGCTGTCCCGTGAAAAAAATGTAATAATGATATAAAGAATAAGTGCAAAAACAAAAAACAGCAGAGCAACAGCAAGAGGAGTCCATATAGCAGCCGTCAGCTCATCAATAAAAATATTGGTGATTATACCGAACACCGCTCCGAATACAGCTGTAATTAATAATAACACAAAATTCACTCTTGATTTCTTCATATTGATCTCCTTAAACTATCCCGTCGGATAAACGGGGAAACGAGCCTTAAATGAAACAAGGCAGGATATACCGTTAAATATACCTGCCCTGTCCTTTATTATAGCTTTTTATTTTCTGTTCTACGGTTTTATCAGAATTTATGACCGCATTCGGGACAGAATCTGGGGGTTGTGCCGGGCTCCGGCTTCCATCCGCAATCGGGACAGAAGGAGGGAGCAGCTCCGGGCTTCTTTGTGCCGCATTCCATACAGAACTTACTTGTGTTTTTAGCACCGCATCCGGGACAGAACCATACACCTGCTTCACTCTGTACGGGCTTAGGATCGCCGCATTCCATGCAGAATTTTCTTGTATTCTTAGCCCCGCACTTGCAGATCCATTCGTCAGAAGCCTGTGTCTGTACCTGTACCTGAGGCTGTGCCTGTGTCTGAACGGGCTCATTGAAGCTTATGTTCTTCATATCCTCTTCGAGATTCTCCTCCAGCTCATCCTTTACAAACTTATAGAAGCTCTCAAGATTTGAAATAACCGCATCCACGTCGGTCTTACCCTTTGAAGAAACGGGAACGGAATAGCCGAAGCCTGAAAGAGCAAGTCTCTTTGCGATATTTTCCTTTACCGTGTTCTTATCATAATGGGCAAGATAATCTGAGTCGGAAAGGACCTCCTGACAATCGGAAAGCACTGCCTTTGCATTTTCAACGGATTCCTTCTTAAGCTCAGCTCTTTCCGTGAATTCGTGATTTATAAGAGCGGTAAATGCCGCAATATCACGCTCGTCAAGCTTAAGGAAGCTCTCGGTATATGCAAGATAAAGGAAGAATTTTTTATCAAGGATATCAAGACCTGCATTACTGAAGATAACATCATCCTCAGCCTTATTGTTAAGTCTTGTCTTATAGCCTACAAACAGCCCTCTGTCCTCTGCGGGAACGAATCTGCCTGCTCTTACAGCCTTGATGAAAAGACCGAGTCTGTCATTATATATGCTCTTATCCTTTACATCTGCAATGATCTTGTCATAGATCTCACGGAATTTTGAGAAAAGCTCAACACCCTTTCTGAGGCTTACCTCCCAGTAGGGATTGCTTCGTACAAGAATAATGAAGTTGCCGAAGTCTGCCTCATCACCGAAGACGGTGCAATCGGTCATAACATTATATTCGGGACGCTTGAATATCCACTGAATTCCGGTGTCGTCCGCAATACGGTAGCCTGCATTTTCAAGCACACTGATAAAATCAGGCTCCTCATTCTTATTGAGAAGTGCATTTACCGCATTGAACATATTGTCATATATTTCTGTTTTGCTTGCACTGAAGTCAATATCATTGATAAGCTTCCACTTAAGGCCGTAGAAAACACTGATAACACGATTTTGCTGTGTATTGTTGTCCTCAGCCTTTGTAAGATCTCTTGAGGTGCGGACAAGTATTCCGAGCTCCCTTGCAGTGTTAGCGAGATCATATATGCGCTTCATATGCTTACGGTCAGCCTCTGTTGTGTATGAGCCACCGTCCTCATATTTGCCGAGGAATCTGGAAACAGTATAGCTGTAGGGCTCAGGTAATGCATCGCGCCAATCTCCGAAGCCGTCCTTTTCATCATACATCTCATCAAGATGTATACCGGCAGTTGTTGCCTGCTTGTCATAATCGGCCTTGCATTCATCCAAGGCGGCAAGAAGACCTATGGGGAAGCCGAATATTCTCTTATATCCGATAAACTCCGACCAGTCGCTTGAAAGAGTCATATGACTGTCAAAGAGATTATTTATATTGGGAGTATTGGGAATGCAGGCAAAGGTCTCATATGCACAGAAGTTCTGAAGATCTCTTGCATCGTCTGCACAGGTCATCATTATTCTGCGGTTTGCATTGATCTTACCTGAAATTGCTGCATGTGCCCTCTGAAGAGCAACCTGCTTCTGAGCGGGATTATTCCATACGGCAGTAATACGCTCGGGAGTGGCTTCAAGATCAGAATAAGCCACAACGCAGAATTTTTCAATTATATCAGTTGTCCATTCAGCAAAGCTTGTTTTGAAATAGTTGCGAACAAGATCGACAATATCAGAGGGCTGAACAACAGTATTCTTATTATCTTCGGTTGCAGGATCAAGCAGCTGCTTCATAGATCCGAAGATCATTGAAACAAACATTTTTGACTGCTCATCAAGATCCTTTGTATCAACTACCGTATCAAAGAAGAGCTTGAAGCGCTGGCTTAACTCATCATTCTCCTGGAAGTTGGTCATATCAAAGCTGAATACAGTCACATGGCCTTCACGGACACGCTGAGTGTTTGTAACATATTCCGAATCCTTCTTAAGAAGAGAAAGAAGAGTCTCAAAGGTATATGTATAAATATCAAATACCTTATTGTTCTTATCGTTAAGAAGCTCAAATATTTTCTTAAGATACTCATCTGAATATGAAAGTAATTTGCAGGTAAACAGATCCTTACCGAAATTGGTACATTCATCGGTAAATCTTGCAAGCTCCTCAGCATCTACAGACATCTTTCCGTCATAACTTTGTGCTCTTGTAAGAAGATCGGAATATACCTGCTGAAGCTCAAGAGCCCACATTTCCGAATCACTTACTATTGATTCTATTCTGTCTCTTATACTTGCAAGCACGCCTCTTTTTCCGCTGTAGCTGTTTGCAATACCTGCAGAAAGAAGATTGATTGCATAAACGGGACCCTTATTCCCGTCCATAAATGCCCTATCAACTGCAGAAATAAGAGGATCAACAAAGGTAGCTTCAAGCTTATATGAGCATAACTTCAGAACCTGTCTGACACCGGACTCAACGCCCTCAGATTCAGCAATATACTTCATTAATTCAAGATAGCTTTCGCAGTTCTTTACAGAGGCGGGGCCGAAGCCGTCAACAGGCTTTTCCTTCTTTTCAACAGAGTCAAAGTAGGGAGCTTTTTCGCTCATGCTAAAGAGCTTTTTAGCAAAGCTTCTGTTGCTTATGAGGTTTACTCCTCTGAGCTGGTCATCTATCTGTTCCTGAGTTACATCGCGTGTTTTCCACTGCTCAACAAGTCTTTCTACAAGACGGTTTGCACTGTATGCAAGAAGCTCATCTCTGGGAATATAGAAGGAAGCATATGAAAGTGAGCTGTATCTTGAGGGAGCCCACTCGGGCATATCAAGTCCCTCTCCTGAGGAGTTTGAGGGCCACCAGAGCTGGAAATTATTATGCACATTGCTGAAAAATGCATTATATGACTGCTGGGCAGCCTGATTTGTTCTTCCCTGAATTCCCGATATCTCAAAGGTAAGTGCATCTGCAAGCATCTGCAGTACCTCGCCTGAGTTTTCTGCGATATCAACGCCCTGTGCTCTTCTGGAAATAACGGTACAGGTGTCAAAGATATCCTCTTCATAAGCGGAGCAATGAGCAGAATAGGGACACTTATAGGTCACTGCGCGGGAGCTGGCATTAAAGAAGAAATCGATCTCCTTAAGAGCTGCATAGAAGTTTGCTCTGAGTCCCTTTTTCTTGTTTTCATCAATTCCGTGGTCATTATACTGAACATCGGGAGTAAATATTATAGCGTCGATCTTCTTGTAATTATTTTCAAAGCCGGAGATCGCCTTCTTTACCATATAGGAAAAGTCAACTATAGTTCCGCTTCCCGTACCGCCGCTTATACCTGCAATGATATATATCTTAAGATCCTTCTGCTTTGCCTTTGCCGTTGTCTTTGCTTTATTAAGAAGAGCCGATATCTTCTCGTAGACCTTGGCGTAATTTCCGTTTGCCATAAGCATGACTCTGCCTATCTGACGGATACCCTGAGCGCCCTTTTTGTCTACCTCTACCTCACCGAGATAGGCTCTGTTAAGCCATGTATCAACATCGTGTCCCAATGTTTTGATCTTATATGAGCTTTCACAGAGGGGTAATTTTTCATCCTCCAATATACAGCCCTTGATGACACCGTTCTGAGAATCGGGATCCTCAATGTCTGCTCTTGTTGCCGCAGAAATAAGATCCATATCTCTTTCGCAGGTATCAACACACATATAAAAGCGTCTGTCGGGATATTTAAGACGGTTATCCGCTGCAGCCTTTATTGCGTTTACAGCCTTTGAGCCGAGACCGCCGAGACCGAAAAATACTGTTATCTCATCCTGCTCGAGAAGCTGTCTTTCACTGAATAAGTTTCCGCCGTAGCGGGTGGAGAGGGATCGAAATTCCTCGGTAAGCTTTTTCTTATCAATTGACATAACTAATCTCCTTTTATTAAATTATCTCTTTCTTGTATTGTTTCTTATTACTACGGGTGAATCAAAATAATATGTGAGCTTCAGATATCTTGATGCATCAGGTCCCGTTCTTCCCTTACGGAAGTCTATCTCCATTATATCGCCCTTTGATATCTTCGGATTCTCAGCGCTTCTGTTCACCTTCGTGTATATCGCTTTTTTATGGATCTTCACATTGAAGGACGCACCGTTTACGGATCCCTTAAGGGCACACTTGTCAGCACCTGACATAAGTGCTCTTGCATGGGCATCCTGCAATATGCTTCTGATGCTGAACTGCGTTGTACCTGCAGGGAAGGCACTGAAGCGTGTGTTTATCTCATTAATGAGCTTTGCAAGATTTCTGTTATCCTTTTTTCTGAAGAAGATATCCATATTTACAAATACAGCTTCAGGATTGAGCTTTACATCCTCTACTCTGCCGTTAAGGGTAAAATCAAAATATGCAGGAGGATCGTATTCACTGTCAGGCTCACTGTATTCAACTCTTGCAAGATAAAGCTTACCCTTGACCTTAAGGCTCTTTATATAGGAAATATAAGGAACAAGAACAGCAATGGCGGCAATAAGAAGGATGATAAGTGCAAGCACTATCCACACAACGGGATCGTTGACTCTTACCTTAACGGTTGCCGTAACGGTATTTCCCTGATCATCGCTGTAATCTATGTATACCACCGTGGAGCTCATCTTCTTGCCTGTAACAACAAGATCGTTACCCGATACCGAAATATCTGCAACATCGGGGGAAGTAACAGAAGAAACAACGGCAGTCACGGGATCGTTTTCATCATCGGTGATGTACTGATAAATATCTGTAAGCGTAGCTGTTTTATTCTTATTGACCTTTACCGTGGGAATATCACCGTTGAGATAAGGAGGTCTGTTGTTTGAGCCGATCTCCAATGTAGCCTCACGGTAAACCGTATCCCAGTCAAGACGGACGGTTATATCATAATAGCAGTCCTGAGGTATCACGAAATCGCCCGTAAATGCCATACCGTCTCTCTGAAGAGTAACGACCTTCTGACTATCGGGATCTGCACGGGGAACGCAAGTTGCGGTAGCTGATGTTACGGAGGAATAAATTGCCTCGTCATTGAGATCAACTCCGTCATACGAAAGCCATGCCTTTATACCTACGGTATCGTTATTATAAGCCACTCCGGGAGGATTTCCCTCGGGGAAGGTAAGAAGAGTTGAGAGATTCATCTTGAAATGCTCAAGAAGACCTACATGGATGTCATCTCCCGTAATACCCTCAACAACCAGATTCCACTGACCGGTTGCGGGCATTGTGACCTTGATGCTGGCAGCCGTTGCATCGGTATCAAATCTGACGTTGCCTGAATTTCTGAGCTCTATTTCTCTGCCCTGAGGATCAAACAGCTGTATCTTGCCGTTGGCAATGGAATTATTGTCTGCTCCTGCAATACGGATATTAGCCTCCACAACGCTGGCACTTACATTGATAGCGACCTCGTGCTTTCCACCGTCTCCGGGAATGGTAGCAACAGTCTTATAGTTAAGATCGCATACATCGGCAAGAAATTCTATAAGCAGCTGCTCAATTTCAGCGGCTGTATTTATAGCCTTTACCTTACCGCCGGTGCTTTCAGCAATGTTTTTAAGCTTTTTAAGTCCTTCACCGTTAGCACCCATGGAGCTGACGCCGCTTCCGGTGATGTAGTCATAGCCCACGCAGTAAATGGGACAGTCGTTATTATTAGCCCACATAATGGCAGAGGCTTCATTTTCCTCGCAGGCAGAATAAGCAATAGGATTATCCGCAAGATCATTCATACCGTCGGTAAAAAGAATAACAGCCTTTGCTCTGTCAGGATCCTTATTTGCTTCAAGAAGCTCTGTTGCCGCAAAGACAGCATTGCCGATTGCTGTACCGCCCTTATAAACCACTCCTGCCACACTGCTTCTTATGGTCTCAACATCGCTTAAGCTCTCAAGACCTACAAGAGTTTTTGTAAGAGGATTGGGATTTCTGTTAAAGCCGATAACCGCAACACGGCTGTCCTCGGCAGGCATCATATTGACAAGCATCCTCACAGCCGCAAGAGCCGTTCTGTCAGGATCCGAATCATTCATAGATCCGCTGTTATCAAGAACGACAACCAGATCAAGAGGCTTGTAGGCTTTCTCTTCCGAAACCGTTGCGGCTCCTGCAGAAAAGCTGAATGCAAGAGAGCACAGCATCACGGCGCATAAAATAATGCTTAACATTTTCTTCATTTTCTTAAATCCACACCTTTCGGATATAATAACAAACGGCTTTAATATTTTTCGCAAAAAAACAAAATGTTCCTGAGAACATTTTAAAAAAATATTATTTTATTAATTATAGCATTATGTTTCTTGCTCTTCAAGTTTTTATTAAATTCAGACTGCACAATAATCTTTTGTTAATTTAGTAAAATATAAACAATTATTATTTTTTGTTTATTTAGCCTTATTTTTGTATGATTTTGTTGAACTTCGGAGGATATATATTGTATAATTATGTCATTCTTAATTCTTGTGAGGAGAACCCCCTACCCCCAATCTTGGGGGCTGTAGGTGTTTCTTGTTATAAAAAATTGTCTTCGACAAATCATTACCCCCCTGCCCCCTCAATCATGAGGGGGTTTTGCTTTGGGGAGATTTGTTGTATAATATTCACATGAATATATTACAACAAATTTTCAAAGGACATTATGAAGAACTTATCTATCTGCTTAATCCTCAGAAGTCCGTTATCGAAAACGTAGATAGAATGATTCACTGCGGAGATTCTTCCTTCGGCGGTGCTATGTTCGGCTGCGAACATTGCGGTAACCTAAAATTCGTTCCTTTCCGTTGTAAAAGCAGATTCTGTCCTTCCTGTGGTACTAAATACGCAATTGACCGTACCACTGCTATGTCCTTTAAGCTTGTAAATTGCATTCATCGTCATTGTGTTTTCACTATTGATGAGAATCTCCGCATCTTCTTCTATGAAGACCGTTCTTTGCTGAATTGTCTTTTCTCTGCTGTCCGTTATACCATTTTGAGATTGTTTCACAATATGAACAACTCTCAACAATTTACGCCCGGTTTTATCTGTGTTCTTCACACTTTCGGCAGAGACCTTAAGTGGAATCCCCATATTCATTGTCTCATCTCTGAGGGCGGTATTGGCAATTCCGGCTTATGGCGGCATGTTAAACATTTCAGCTATATATTTCTCCGTAATGCTTTTCGTACCTCTCTGCTTAATTTTCTTGAAGATAAAATCGGGACTTCTTTCAAATCAATTAAAGCTAAATGTTATCGTGAACATAAACACGGCTTCTATGTTTATGCTAAACCTGCCTTATCTCAACCCAAAGATGTTCTTAAATACATCGGCCGTTACCTCGGAAGACCTGTTATCGCAACTTCTCGCATCGATAACTATGACGGCGACATTGTAACTTTCCATTACAACAGACATGAAGATAATGCTTTGATTTATGAAACTGTACCTGTATTAGACTTTATGGAAATGCTTATCCAACATATACCCGAAAAGCACTTCAAAATGATTCGCTATTACGGCATCTATGCAAGACACAGAGCTTCCGATAGTAAACTCATTCCTGCAGTTCCTCTGAATAAACGATCTTTTCTTCTCTCTTGCAACAAGTGGCGTTTATCTATTGGTTTGTCTTTCGGTTACGATCCCCTGAAATGTTCTTGTGGTAATATGATGGTTCTTCTTGAGCTTTTTCATGATCACAAAAGAGTTCCTCTTGAAGATTTATTCAGAAAGGCTATTGAAAAATATCGGACTTCTCATCCGAATTCTTGTTCACATCTTGCTCCGTTTATGTTACACTAAAGAAAAAAACGGAGGATATTATGTCTAAAAAAGAAATTGAGGAACTCAGACTTAAATACTTAAAAAATCCCCCTGAGGGTATATCTAAAAGAGAAATTAAAAATATGTCCGATGACGAACTTCTCGATATGGACTATTTTCTCCATGAAGGCGATGACGATGATGAAGATTTCTTCGGTGCTGAAGGCTTTTATATCTTCTGATTATTTTTCGCCTGTTTTTCTATGCCTGCTTTTCCGCAGGCTTATTTTTTTGCTTCTTCTGTTTTCGAGGAATTTCCTATAAAG
>JAFSGH010000035.1 GCA_017440965.1 Clostridia bacterium
ACTCCTCCCACATGTACAAAGGACGGTTACACGACCTACACCTGCGAATGCGGAGACAGTTATGTTGCCGATGAGGTCGTTGCAGAGGGACATAAGTATGTAGGAGAAGTAACAACTCCCGCAACGCATATGAAGGAAGGCGTAAAGACCTTCACCTGCTCCGTATGTTCAGACAGCTATACAGAGACAATTGAAAAGATCGAAGCTCATAGCTACAATGCAGTAGTTACTCCTCCCACATGTACAAAGGACGGTTACACGACCTACACCTGCGAATGTGGAGACAGCTATATTGATGATGAGGTTGTTGCAGAAGGACATAAGTATGTAGGAGAAGTAACAACTCCTGCTACACATATAAAGGAAGGCGTAAAGACCTTCACCTGCTCCGTATGCTCAGACAGCTACACAGAGACGATCGAAAAGATCGAAGCTCATAGCTACAATGCAGTAGTTACTCCTCCCACATGTACAAAGGACGGTTACACAACCTACACCTGCGAATGCGGTGACAGCTATGTTGCCGATGAGGTTGTTGCAGAAGGACATAAGTATGTAGCAGAAGTAACAACTCCTGCTACACATCTTAAAGAGGGTTCTGCAATATACACTTGCTCTGCTTGCGGCGATAATTACACTTCTGTAATTGAAAAGATCAAGGAGCACAGCTACACTTCAAAGGTAATAAAGGAATCAACCTGCACAAGCACAGGAGAAGTTCTTTATACCTGTGAATGCGGTCATTCCTATACGGAAACTGTTGCTGTAGCTGATCATACGGATGAAAACGGTGATTTTATCTGCGAGGTATGCGGAAAAGAGATCAATCCCTGCTCACATCTTTGCCACAGAAACAATATCTTTGCAAAGATAGTATGGAAAATAATAATTTTCATTTGTAAGATATTCGGCTTATCGAAGACCTGTGCCTGCGGCAGAAGTCATTATTAATATTCAGTTTTGCTGACTGTTAAAAAGAGTAAAAACCATCCGGGGTCCGCACTTAATGCGGATTCCGGATGCTTTTTTGCTTTTTCTTGTTGCCGAATTGACAGTAATGATATATAATACTTATTATGTACGGTAGGTGAAGAGTTTGATAATGCTGTTGATATAAGATTGCAGTATTCAGCTCTGGCAGACATATTGGTAAGTGTCATTGGATAGAGAGCTGTCCTTGATCAGAGTAAAAATGCCGTTACATAGCCTTGGTTGCAGCAGGCGGAAAGATTCTTGCTGAAGAAATGAAAAAATATGCAGATCGATACGGGAATTTTGTCATAGTATGCGATTATTATAAAACGGAAAATGGGGTGTCAGAGTAATGTATTCGTCTTTTATAAGCTACCGCAGGGATACCGGAGGTACCTTTGCCAAGCTTCTTCATACAAAGCTTGATTCGTTGCATTTTAGTGTGTTTTTTGATGGAAAATCAATGCATGACGGAAGATTTGACAAGGAAATAGCTTCTGCGATAGATATGGCAGAGAACTTTATTGTTATACTTTCTAAAGATGCTCTCAAAAAAAGAAACGGGACTACAGATTACTATTTTGAGGAGATAAAGCACGCTCTGAAAAAAGAGAACGGGCATATAATTCCGATCATACTGTCTGATTTCTTGCCGCCCGATGATATCGACCCTGAAATTGCCGATATTCTGAAGTATCAGGGGGTGCACGAAACAGCACTTCAGTTTTTTGACACTGCTTTCATTTCTCAGCTTATATACTATATGGGTGACACCGAGGATAAGCGGGCGTATATGCAAACTGTGGAGAACCGTTCGTTTATCTCAAGCAGAAAGGTACTTGAAAGAGAATCTATTGAAGAGCGCTGGGAAAATGCCGTTGAGATCGATATATGTGCACACTACGCAAATATGCTTCTTAATACTGCATATATCGTTGATAAGCTTGAAGAAGGTGTAAAAATCAGATTTCTGGTAACAGATCCCGAATCGGAAGCTGCAAAGGAAGCATCGGAATATAAATTAAAACGCAGCAGACTCAGTAAATTTGAACAGGCATATGAAGCTATATTGGAGCTTTGTGATGATATTGAGTATGCAAGAAAGAATAATACGGAAGATGCCATACTGAACGGTGAGATAGAGTTCAGAAAAACAAAACTGCATATTCCCTTTGCAATAATGACGGTAAAAAAACGGATTTTATCTGAAAGCACGGTGAAGGTTGATTACTATTCCTTCGGTACCGGGGATCCTGAGAGAAGAAGCGTTATTATTTCATATGCGGACCGTGATAATTACGAGTTTTACTGTGAACAGTTTGAATATATATGGAATCACGGGCAGACAAAGCCGATTATTCCGGAAAATATATGATTATTAAAAAAATACTTGCATTTTGAAAAACAGTATGTTATTATAACATTGTTAATTTTGCAAAAGACCGAGCGGAGAGTTCTCCGCTCGGTCTTTGATATGAGTCGGAGGAGGATTACTTTGGCAGAAAAGAAAAAAGGCGGTAATGTTGTCAATGCCGTTTGGAACATTGCTCAGCCTATTGCGGAGGAGCTCGGTCTCATTCTCTGGGATGTAAAATTCCAGAAGGAGGGTGCGAACTGGTATCTTCGCATAATAATCGATAAGGACGGCGGAGTCGGTATTGATGATTGCGTCAATATGAATGATGCTCTTGATGTACCTCTTGATGAGGCGGATCCCATTGAGCAGAGCTATAATCTCCAGATATCTTCTCCCGGTATTGAAAGAGAGCTTATCAGAGATTTCCATTTCATTACTTATCTCGGAAGCAAGGTAATTGTAAAATTCAGAAGTGCCGTTGACGGTGTTAAGCTTCATAACTGTATTCTCAGAGGCTATGATGAAGGAAATATTATTCTTGAATTTCCCGATAATACCGAGCGTACATTTGAAAAGAAGGATTTTTCAAGCATAAAGCTTGATGATTTTGACGGAGTATACGATATATAATTTCACAAAACTACAGAAAGGATGATTATAAAAAAATGGCTAAGAAAAAGACAAACAACGAGTTTAAGGAAGCAATAGAGATCTTCCAGAAGGAAAGAGGCATTGATGCTGATCTTCTTTGCGAAAAGATCTGTAACGCTGTTGCTGTTGCTGCAAGAAAGGAGTTCGGTGTCAAGGAAGGAATCTTCTGTGAAATAGATCCCGAGACATATGAGCTTAAGATATTTATCCACAAGATGGCTGTTGAAGAGGTTTTTGATCCCGCAACAGAGATTTCCATCGAAGATGCTCAGCAGTACAGACCCGGTGCAGTTTTTGAGGATGATGTTGTTGTTCCTCTTAAGCTGGAAAACCTCGGAAGAATTGCCGCTCAGACAGTTAAGCACACTGTCCGTCAGGGTGTAAGAGAAATTGAGCACGAGCAGATCTTCAGAGAGCTTCAGGACAAGAAAAGAGAGATCGTTACCGCTAAGGTTGCAAATGTTGATCCCGTAACAGGAGATGCTACCGTTACTATCGGCAAAACAGAGACTCTTCTTCCCAAGAAGGAGCAGGTTCCCGGTGAAAAGCTCACTTCAGGAGAGCTTATAAAGATATATGTCGTAGATGTAAAGGAAACAGAAAAGGGCCCCAAGATAATGGTTTCCCGTGTTCATACAGGCCTTGTAAAGAGACTCTTTGAGCAGGAGGTTCCCGAGATCTATGACGGCAATGTTGAGATAAAGTCAGTTTCAAGAGAAGCAGGCTCAAGAACAAAGATCGCAGTTTACAGCAAGGATGAAAATGTTGACGCTATAGGCTCCTGCATCGGACCTAAGGGTGCAAGAGTAAATAAGATAATCGAGCTTCTCGGCGGAGAAAAGATCGATATCGTAAAATACAGTGAGGATCCTAAGGCATTTGTCGGTGCGGCACTTGCTCCCGCAGAGATAGTAAGCGTTGAGATCGTTGATGAAGAGGAAAGAAGCTGCAGAGTTACAGTTCCCGAGGCACAGCTTTCTCTTGCTATCGGCAATAAGGGACAGAATGCCCGTCTTGCCGCAAGACTTACCGGCTGGAAGATAGACATCAAGCCTCTTTACGGAGACTACAAGCCCATGATCCAGCTGTAAGGAGTGAATTCAATGCAGCAAAGAAAAATACCGATGCGTAAATGCACCGGCTGTAATGAGATGAAGCCGAAAAAAGAGCTTGTCCGTATCGTAAGAAGTCCTGAGGGTGAGATAAGTATGGATCTTACCGGAAAGAAATCAGGCAGAGGTGCATATATTTGCAAGGATGTAAATTGTCTTAATTCCGCAAGAAAAGCAAAAAGACTTGAAAGAGCCTTCGAATGCACCGTTCCCGAAGAGGTATACGCCAAGCTTGAAGGGGAGATAAAGGATGAATAAGACCTTGTCGGTGATGGGGCTTGCAAGAAGAGCAGGAAAGCTTATTATCGGACACGATGCGGCGCTGCTCAGTGTCAGAAACGGCAGAGCCTTATCCGTTATCCTTACTTCGGACGCATCATTAAGACACAAAAGAGAACTTGAAGCCGTAGGCTTTCAGGGGAAAATATTTGATATGGCCTTTACTATGGAGGAAGCAGGCTTCGCTTTAGGTAAAAAGAGCTGTATCTTTGCCCTTGAGGACGAGGGCTTCTGTAAAGCAATAGAAAAAACACTTTCAGAGGAGGGTATCTAAAATGGTCGTTAAGTATAAAGTACACGAGCTCGCAAAGGATCTTGATCTGAAGAGCAATTCAGTCATTGATCTTCTTAAGAAAATTGACGAGACTCCTAAAAAATCACAGACATCCCTTACTACAGATGAACTTGACTTCGTTTTTGATCAGATCACAAGAGAATATGAGGCAGAGAATTTCGATGCTTATTTTGCAGCAAAGAAGCCTGCAGAAAAGGCTCCCGAGGCTGCTTTGCCCGTAAAGGAAGAGGAAAAGCCCGTTTCGGAGGAAAAGAAGCCTGCTAAGGCAGAAAAGGCTCCTCAGGAAAAGGATGTTGCAAAGCCTCAGAGAAAGGACGCAAAGGGTGAAAAGGCACCTCAGGGAAATAAAAATGAGAAGCCTCAGCAGAATTCCCAGAGCGGTCCTTTCAAGAAGAAAGAAAATAAGGACAATTCCTTCGTTCAGTCAAGAACAAAGGGAGAAAAGAAGACGATCAACACCCGTGCAGAGGATGTCGATCTTGATAAGTATAATGAAAAGTATGACCGTCTGTCCTCAAACTCCGTAAATGAGAGAGATACAGACACCCGTAAGCAGAAGATCAAGCAGAAATCCCAGCAGTACAACAAAAAGCAGGGCACCCGTGCTCACCGTAAGGAAACAGAGCAGGAGAGACTCAAGAGAATTGCCGATGAGCGTTCAAAGCGTACAATTATCGTAACCGTCGGTGATGAGATAACTGTTGGTGAGCTTGCTTCACAGTTAAAGCTTACAGCATCTGAGGTCATCAAAAAGCTTTTCACATACGGAATTATGGCAGGTATCAATGAAACGATCGACTTTGATACTGCTGAGATCGTTGCAACTGAGCTTGGTGCAAAGGTAGAAAAGGAAGTTGTTGTTACCATTGAAGACAGAATTATTGATGCTTCAGAGGACGATGACAGCCTTCTTGAGCCCAGAAGCCCCGTTGTTGTTGTTATGGGTCATGTTGACCACGGTAAGACATCAATTCTTGATGCTATCAGAAATACATCCGTTACAGCTACAGAGTCCGGCGGTATTACTCAGCATATCGGTGCTTACAGAGTAAACCTTGACGGAAACGATATCACTTTCCTTGACACTCCCGGTCACGCTGCCTTCACGGAAATGCGTGCAAGAGGTGCAAAGGCTACGGATATCGCAGTTCTTGTTGTTGCTGCTGATGACGGTATCATGCCTCAGACAATTGAAGCTATCAACCACGCAAAGGCAGCAGATGTAGGTATTATTGTTGCTATAAATAAGATGGATAAGCCTGCCGCTCAGCCTGATAAGGTTCTTCAGCAGCTGACCGAGTACGGTCTCGTTCCCGAGGAATGGGGCGGTGAGACCATCTGCGTTCCCGTTTCCGCAAAAACTCATATGAATATAGATAAGCTTCTTGAGTCAATACTTCTTGTTGCAGAAATGAAAGAGCTTAAGGCTAATCCCAACAGAGCTGCCAAGGGTGTTGTTATCGAAGCAAGACTTGATAAGGGTAAGGGCCCCATTGCAACACTTCTTGTTCAGAACGGTACTCTTAATAACGGCGATATCGTTGTTGCAGGTACTGCTGTCGGCCGTATCAGAGTTATGACTGACTATAAGGGCAGACGTGTTAAGGAAGCAGGTCCCTCCGTTCCCGTAGAGGTTATGGGCCTTGCAGAGGTTCCCAAGGCAGGCGATATGTTTGACGCAGTTTCTGATGAAAAGCTGGCGCGTGAGCTTGTTGAGCAGAGAAAGCAGAAGATCAAGGATGAGCAGTTCAATTCATATAAGAAGGTTACTCTTGATACTCTCTTCTCCACTCTTGAAGCAGGTGAGCTCAAGGAGCTCAATATCATCGTAAAGGCTGATGTTCAGGGCTCTGTGGAAGCACTTAAGCAGAATCTTGAGAAGCTTTCAAATGATGAAGTACGCGTAAGAGTTATACACGGCGGTGTCGGTGCTATCGTTGAATCCGACGTTATGCTTGCAAATGCATCAAATGCAATCATTGTAGGCTTCCATGTCCGTCCCGATCCCACTGCTACAGCACACGCAGAAAGAGACCATGTCGAAATGCGTATGTATTCTATCATCTACGATTGCATCGAGGATGTTCAGGCTGCTATCAAGGGTATGCTTGCTCCCAAGACAAGAGAGGTAGATCTCGGCCGTGCAGAGGTAAGAAGAGTGTTCAAGCTTTCATCTGCAGGTACTATTGCAGGTTCTTATATCCTTAACGGTAAGGTATCAAGAAACGCAAAGATAAGAGTTGTCCGTGACGGTATCGTTATCGCAGAGGACAGCATTGCATCTCTTAAGAGAGAAAAGGACGATGCCAAGGAAGTTATGTCCGGCTATGAATGCGGTATCGGCCTTGACAAGTACAACGATATCAAGGAAGGCGATATCCTTGAAGCATATATCGTTGAGGAATACAGGGATTGATCGGCCTCATAAAGAGGTGAAAGATTCCGTAGGAATTATTTGAAAGGAGGCAGGAAAAATGGGTTATAAATCCGACCGTACTGCCGAAGATATAAAAAGGGAGATAACGGCTCTCGTAAGAGAGCTTAAGGATCCCAGAGTGACATCTCAGATTCTTACCGTTGTAAGAGTTGAGATAGCACACGACCTTTCATATGCCAAGGTATATGTGAGCTCTCTCGGTGGAATCGAGGAGGCAAAGGAGGCCTGTAAGGCTCTTAACGGAAATGCCAAGGGATATATAAGAAAAGAGGTCGGATTGAGACTTTCTCTCAGAAAGACTCCCGATATCCGCTTTATTCCCGATGATTCCATAGAAAAGGGCATTGAGATGTTCAGAGTTCTCAATACCGGCAGAAAGAAGGAAGAGGAATGAATGTGACACACAAGGAAGCATTCTCCCTTTTGCAGAATACCGATAATATTCTTATACTCACTCACCGCAATCCTGACGGGGATGCGGTGGGTAGTATGTTCGGGCTTTTTTATGCACTTAAGGAGATGGGAAAGAATGTAAGATGCATCATTGATACTGTATCGGATGCACTTTCGTTTCCCGTGACCGAGGAAGCCTTTATTGAATTTGAGCCTGATACTGTGGTTACTGTAGATGTGGCAGATAAGAAGCTTCTTACAGAGGATACTCTTGAAAAATACGGTGACAGAGTTTTTCTTGCAATAGACCATCACGAAGCAAATAAGCCGTTTTCTGAGCATCTTCTGCTTGACTATAAGGCTTCTGCCGCCTGCGAGGTGCTTTTTGATATGCTGACTGCAGCAGGAAGGGATATATCCCGCGAATGCGCAACTGCCTTGTATCTCGGAATATCTACTGATACGGGATGCTTTCGTTATCCCAATACCTCGGCGCATACACTTTATGCCGCCTCCGTTCTTGTTGAAAAGGGTGTTGATAACGGTGAGATCAACCGTATCGTGTTTGAAACCAAATCAAGGGCATACGTTCAGTTTGAAGCCCTTGCAATGAGCTCGCTCAGAACTTATTTTGACGGAAAATGTGCCGTTATCGTGCTGACTCAGGATATGTTCAGAAGAACAGGTGTTTCGGAGGCTGATACTCACGGTATTGCCGCACTGCCCAGGCAAATTGAAGGCGTGCTTGCGGGAATCGTTGTCAAGGAAAAGAAGGACGGCACCTATAAGATATCAGTGCGTACAAACGAGCCCATAAGTGCCGCTGAGATATGCGAGGTTTTCGGCGGCGGCGGACACAGGCTTGCCGCAGGCTGTGATATGGCGGGAAGACCTCAGCAGGTGGTAAATGATATTCTTAAGGTTGTCGGAGAGGCTTTAGAAAATATATGAACGGTTTTGTGATCCTCAATAAAAAAGAGGGGGTAACCTCCTTTAAGGCGGCGGCGTGTCTTCGAAGGATATTTTCCGAGAAAAAGACAGGCCACACGGGAACTCTTGATCCTATGGCTACGGGCGTTCTTCCCGTAGCTCTCGGAAAAGCCACACGCTTTATAGATTTTATTCCTCAGACGGATAAGGGCTACAGAGCAAGATTTTCCTGCGGTATTGTTACCGATACTCTTGATATCACAGGCAGTGTTATCTCACAAAGAGATGTCAGTGTGACAAGACAGGAGATTGAAGCCGTGCTCGGAGATTTCAGAGGGGATATAATGCAGCTTCCCCCCATGTACTCTGCCATATCAAAGGACGGAGTGAGGCTTTATGAGCTGGCAAGAAAGGGTATAGAGGTCGAAAGGGAAAAAAGAGCCGTACAGATAAAAAAGCTGGAGCTTACCGCATATGAAGACAAAAATGAGTTTGAAATAGAGGTCATCTGCTCCAAGGGTACATATATACGCTCTCTTGTTTCCGATATAGGAGAAAGCCTCGGTACGGGAGCGGTAATGACTTCTCTTGAAAGGACTCTTGCAAACGGTTTTTCTCTTTCCGATGCAAGGACACAGGAGGAGCTTTCTGAGCTCGGAGAAAGAGCTTTACTGGGAACGGATTATCCCTTTATGTGCTATCCCGCGGTTACGGTCACTGACAATCAGGCAAGGCGCTTTTCCAATGGCGGTGAATTATCCTCAGACCGTCTGAAAGCAGAAATTATGCCTTCGTTATATAGAGTATATGCTCCCGGGAATGTATTTCTCGGTCTCGGTGAGATAAAAGAGGATGATATATCAATACTTTGGGCAAGAAGGGTTATCGGCAATGATAAATGATCTGTGCAAAAAAGAATATGCAGTAGCGCTCGGCTGCTTTGACGGTCTTCATACGGCTCATATGGCCGTTATAAATGAAGCTGCAAGGCTTTCATCCGAGGGGCTTTTACCTGCTGTTATGCTTTTTGATGAGCATCCGAGAAATGTTATTGCCGAAAACGGAATTCCTTGCCTTTTGCAAAAGGACAAAAGAGAGGCTATGCTGAAAAATGCAGGCTTTCATATATTTACTGTCAGCTTCAGAGAGATAAAGGATATGTCTCCCGAGGAGTTTGTAAGGGATGTGCTTGTCGGTTCGTTTCATTCCGGCGCTGTCGTATGCGGATATAATTACCGTTTCGGAAAAAACGGTGCGGGGGATAGCGAAAAGCTCATAGCACTCTGCAAGGAATACGGTATTGCAGTATCTGTCTGTCCCGAATTTGTCTTGGACGGAAAGAGTGTAAGCTCAACAAGAATAAGAAAAGCAGTTGAAGAGGGAAGAATATCAGATGCAAATAAAATGCTCGGATATGAATTTACTTATTCCTCTGAGATCTTTACAGGTGACAGAAGAGGAAGGCTTCTCGGCGCACCTACAATAAATCAGTATCTTCCCGAAGGTCTTGTGATACCACGCTTCGGTGTGTACGCATCAAAGGTAAATGCTGACGGCAAAGAGTATCTCGGTGTTACAAATATCGGCTCCCGTCCCACATTTGACGGTAAAAGCGTCAGAAGTGAGACATATATAATAGATTACAGCGGAGACCTTTACGGCAAGA
The DNA here is from genome assembly GCA_017440965.1 of Clostridia bacterium. Lineage (GTDB taxonomy): Bacteria > Bacillota > Clostridia > Oscillospirales > Acutalibacteraceae > RUG806. The sequence goes on from JAFSGH010000035.1 coordinate 10,093, forward strand.
CCGTTACGGTAAGTCTCTTTGAATTTATAAGAGATGAAAAGAAATTTCCCGATGCAGATACTCTCAAAATGCAGATATCGGAGGATGTAAAAAAGACTTTGCTGTATTTTTCAGATAAAAATTAAAAAAAATCTTAAAAAATACAAAAAAAAGTGTTGACAAATGTGCTTTGTTCGCATATAATAAACTTCGTTGCCCGACCAATAAGTCGGCGGGAAAGTAGTTGGCGGGATAGCTCAGTTGGCTAGAGCATTCGGTTCATACCCGAAGTGTCGTTGGTTCAAATCCTACTCCCGCTACCAATACGGCCCGGTGGTCAAGCGGTCAAGACACCGCCCTTTCACGGCGGTAACACGAGTTCGATTCTCGTCCGGGTCACCAAAAAAACCAAGTCTGCGGACTTGGTTTTTTTTCTTTACAGTAAGAATCTTACTGCAGAATATATGTTAATTAAAATCGCCGGGGATGCAGATACAATGTCATTAAGTTAACAGCAAAACAAGAACAACAAAAAGGAAAATGAGCATCCAAAGCAGTAAACGAACTGTTTTAGGGTGCTCTTTTAGCAAAAAAAGCATGACAAAACAGCGGA
>JAFSGH010000012.1 GCA_017440965.1 Clostridia bacterium
ATGCTTCCAATAGCGCAGGAGGGGAGAAAAACAGTCCGGTGGACTGTTTTTCGTTGGGAACCCTCGCCGGGGGTTCCCAAGTGCGAAGCACAAAATGATTAAAGTGAGTAATATGATTCCCAAACTTTCCGTGAAGAGGGAAAAAAATGACAGAGAAGGTATTTATAAGAAAAATACCCTTACCGATAAATGTAAGGGCATTTACTCTTCCCGATGAAACGGGAAGCTACAATATTTACATCAATGATGCACTGTCTTATGAACAGCAGAAAAAGAGTCTGAAGCACGAGATAGCGCATATACTTAACGGTGATTTTCTGAAGGAGGACAGTGCCCTTGAAATAGAAGAAGCACTGAAAAAGCTTCTGAAGGAAGCGTTCTTCGGTGATACCGATACGGCAGCGTCTTCTTCAGCCCTCTGATGCTGCAAAAAGAAGAGCTTTCCTGAAGGAGGACAGTGCCCTTGAAACAGAAGAAGCACTGAAAGCTTTTGAAGGAAGCGTTCTTCGGTGATACCGATACGGCAGTATCACCGTAAGCCTTCTGATTCCGTAGGGTGGCAAGTATAATCCAAACCCGTTTTTTGCGGGGCGGATTTCCGCCATCTCTTCGTTAAAATACTCGTAAATCCGAAAGGATTTACTGCGTTTTGTGCCTTGATATGACAAAAATCCGCTGCGCAAAAAATCTTCGACCTGAAAGTGCGAATTTTTGATGGATTTTTGGATGTTGAGGGGCGAAGACAGGCTGTCGCCTTTCAAGCCCGAAACGCCGGAAAGCCGCAAAAATTCACGCTTTCGGGCGGGTTCGGATTACACTTGTCACCCTAAGGATAAATTATGCCTTGAGATATCTGAGTGTACCTCAAGGCATAATATCATAAAAGTATCTTAGCGACGGCCTTTCTGACCTTGACGCCCTTACCGTCGGGAGCAACGCAGGGGCGGTGTGCTTCACCGGGGAAGATAACTGTGAATACACCCTCAGTCAGCATTGCGGTGCTGAAGGAAGAAGGATCCTTATAAAAAGCGATGTCATCTGTTTCAAGCCTGTCATCTGTTGCTTCAAGAGGCTCGGAATCCGTGATGTCGATCATCTCACTGCCGTTTATTACAAACTGAATGTCGATATATCTTGCGTGATTTTCAAAAAGACATTCGCTTACATTCTTGTTTGTATATTCGGAGAGGTTGATGAATATCTTATCTCCGTCTACGGTGATCTTTTCATTGGGTGTATCCTCATTGATGCCCTTAAGTGCCTCAAAGGCGGCCTTGAAGGACGGATGCACGCAATAGTATTTGTCTGCATTTTTGATTGAATCAATTATCATAATGAAAAATCCTTTCATAAAAAATTTTCTGAAAAAAGAGGGAACTAAATGAATAATACATCCTGCTGCTTTACGGGACACAGAGAAATAAGCCGTGAAAAGATCCCGCATATAAAAATAAGGCTTGAGCAAGAAATAACCGCACTTATAGAAAAGGGCTATACCGATTTTTACGCAGGCGGAGCAATAGGCTTCGATATGCTTGCGGAAACTAAGGTGCTGAAGCTTCGTAAAAAGTATACCCACATCAGGCTTCATATAATCGCACCCTGTAAAAATCAGACCTATCGCTGGAGTGCAGAAAATATTGAGCTTTATAATAAGATAAAGGAAAATGCCGATGAATATCTGTGCCTTTCCGAAGCCTATACCAAAGCGTGTATGCACGAAAGAAACAGATATATGGTAGAAAGATCCTCAGTTGTTATCGCCTTCGTGGAAAAAGACACGGGCGGTGCCGCAGCTACCGTAAAATACGCAAGAAAAGAGGGAAGGGAGATCATACTTATCTGACAAGGGAAAGCTTCTCTGAAATTTAGAATTTCTGACGGGCATTTCGTTTTCCTCTGTAAGAAGTCCCGGGGGGACAGAGACTGCTGAGTTTTTTCTGCAGGCGAGGGACTAAGCTTATGCTTTTTTGTTATACGGAAAATTCCCGTATTGTGAGAAAATATCTGAAATTGCCCGTATTGTGAAAATTTCTGTTAACAAGAAACACCTACAGCTCCGTCCCGGTGAAAACCGTGATCTCTTTTCATAGTTGCCGCCGACAGGTCTATTCACTGAACTGGCTTTTGAAGAGGGCGGCGTATCTGCCGTTAAGTGACAAAAGCTCTTTATGTGTGCCTGTTTCGAGAATTCTGCCCTTTTCCATATAAAGTATCTTGTCTGCTTCTAATATGGTGGAAAGGCGGTGGGCAACAAGAAAGCTTGTCTTACCCTGCATAAGTGCATTAAATGCCTTCTGGACTCTTATCTCGGTTCTTGTGTCTATTGAGGATGTGGCTTCGTCAAGAATGAGAATGTCGGGATCGCAGAGCATAACACGGGTTATGCACAGAAGCTGCTTTTGTCCCTGAGACAGACTTCCTCCGTCTTCTCCGATGACGGTGTCAAGTCCCTCGGGAAGTCTTTTAATAAATGAATACGAGTGGGAGAGCTTTGCCGCTCTGATGATCTCTTCATCGGTGGCTTCCGGCTTTCCCATTTTTATATTGTCTCTTACGGTACCGGGCATAAGCCAGGTCTCCTGAAGCACCATACCGTAATGAGAGCGAAGAGACTGCCTTGTGATATCTCTTATGTCTGTGCCGTCAATTTCAATGCTGCCGCTTTTTACATCATAAAAACGCATAAGAAGATTGATAAAGGTGGTCTTGCCGCAGCCTGTAGGACCGACGATCGCAATTTTCTGTCCGCTTTTTACGCTGAGACTGAAATCCTCGATAAGCCTTTGTTCGGGAGTATAGGAGAAGGAGATATTTTTTATCTCAATATTGCCCTTTGTCTCTGTTTTTATGACTGCATTTTCCTTGTGGGGTTTTTCGGGTGATTCTTCAAGTATCTCAATAACTCTTGCGGCGCAGGCAAGGGCATTCTGCAATTCTGCCGCAACGCCCGATATCTCATTAAATGGCTTCGTGTACTGATTTGCATAGGAAAGAAGGCAGGTGAGAATACCGACGGTGATACCGCCGCCCGATAAGACCGCGGCGGCACCCGAAAAAGCCACAGCGGCATAAACTATGGCATTGACAAATCGGGTGGAGGGATTTGTTATTGACGAATAAAAGATAGCCTTGAGGGATGCCTTTCTCAGTCTTTCGTTTATTTCACCGAATTTATCAAGTGAATCCTTTTCCTTTGAAAAGGCTCTGACGGTCTTAAGGTTTCCCGTTATCTCATTTATAAGTGCCGTCTGCTCGGCTCTTACGGAGGACTGCTCTCTGAAAAATTCATAGGTATGCTTTGCCACGAATTTTGCCACAAAAAGAGACACGGGAGTGAGAGCCGCAACAACGAGTGCGATCTTCCAGTCAAGCATAAGCATAAGAATGAGAGTGCCCGCAATTGTGAGAATACCCGAGAAAAACTGGGTAAAGCCCATAAGAAGTCCCTCTGAAAACTGATCGGCATCGCTTATCATCCTGCTTACGGTATCTCCTGCAGGATGGGAATCGATATAGGAAAGGGGCAGGGAATTTATCTTTGTATATGCCCTGTTTCTGATATCCATAACCACGGAATAGGTTATTTTGTTGTTAAGAGTATTCATTATCCATGTAAGGACGGCACAGACAAAGGCCAATGCTCCTGCCTTCAGAAGAATTTTTATTATCCCCGGAATATCCGCATTGCCCTTGCCGATGATAAGGTCAATAGCGTCACCGAATAAAAGAGGGATATAAAGCGTGAGTGCCACGCTTAAGGCGGCTAAAATAAGAGAGAAAATTACGGAAAGCTTATAGTCCGATATAAAGCCTAAAACCTTTTTCAATGTGCCTGAGGGTGCTTTCTGACGGCTCATTCGTTTGCACCTCCGTTCTGAGACATATATATTTCTCTGTAGACCTCGCTGGTTTCAAGAAGCTCGCTGTGTGTGCCGACGGCTTCTATCTCGCCGTCCTCCATTACGAGTATCTTATCACAGCCCATTACGGAGGAGGTACGCTGGGAGACGATGAATACCAAGGGGTGAAAATCCAGCTCATTTATTGCCCGTCTTAATTTAAGATCGGTTGCAAGATCAAGTGCCGAGGCACTGTCATCAAGTATCAGCACAGGAGCTTTTTTTACAAGGGCTCTTGCAATGGTAAGCCTCTGCTTCTGACCGCCCGAGAGGTTTTTTCCGCCCTCGGTGAGCATTTCTCCGAGGCCGTTTTCCTTGGCCTTTATTATATCCTCTGCCTGAGCGGTCTTTACTGCGGACAAAAGAAGCTCATCATCGGCATTCTTATTGCCCCATAAAAGATTTTCTCTTATAGTACCGCTGAATAATACAGCCTTCTGTGCCACCGTTGCCACGAGCATATTAAGTGTCTCACGGCTGTAGTCAGAAATATCGTGACCGAAAAGCTCAATTTTTCCGGAAGATGCATCATAAAAACGGGGGATAAGATTTATGAGCGTTGATTTACCTGAGCCGGTAGAACCGATGATTCCTATCTTCTCTCCTTTTTCTGCCGTAAAGGATATGCCTGAAAGGGATCTTTCTCCTGCATTTTTGTAGGTAAAGGAAACATCCGTGAAGGTCACCGCAGGCTTTGAAAGATCAGGCTCTGCACCCTTTTCGGGGAAGGTAACTGAGGGGGAAGTATCAAATATCTCGGTTATTCTCCTTGCACTTGCAAAGGATTTTGTTATGGTGATGATAAGATTTGCAAGCTTTATAAGCTCGACGAGTATCTGAGACATATAATTATAAAGGGCTACCACCGCACCCTGAGAGATGATGCCTGCCTCTACACGGATGGCTCCCGTATAGATAAGAATGATAACGGCGGCATTTATAATAACATATGTCAGGGGATTCAACAAAGCGGATATCCTTGCCGCCTTCTGCTGTGCGGATAAAAGGAGCTGATTCTTTTCGGTAAAATCAGCGATATCTCTTTTTTCTGCGGAAAATGCACGAAGCACTCTGACACCTGAAAGGGTGCTTCGCGTTTTAAGAAGAATGCTGTCAAGGTGCTTCTGAACAGCCTTGTAAAGAGGTACTGTGCCGAGCATTATTGCAAATACGACAAGGGATAAAACGGGAATAGTGCCCGCAAAGGTGAGAGCAGAGCTTTTGTCAACGGTAAACGCCATTATCATAGCGCCGAATACAACAAAGGGGGAGCGAAGAAGAAGCCTCAAGGTGAGGTTTATTCCGTTTTGCACCTGATTTATGTCGCTCGTCATTCTCGTGATAAGCTTCGAAGTGCCGAGAGTGTCTATCTCGCTGTGAGTCAGCGTGCCGATGTGAGAGAAAAGAGAGTATCTCAGAGAGGACGAAAAGCCTACGGCTGCCCTTGCCGAGAAATACTGGGCGGTTATGGAAAAGGCAAGTCCCACAAAGGCAAGAAATGCAAGAAGCACGCACATTTTCAGAATATATGTCAGATCGTTATTGGCAATTCCCGTGTCGATTATCCTTTTGACCACAAGAGGAACAAAAAGCTCGAGAGTTGCCTCGAACATCTTGAACAAGGGAGCAAGAACGGTCTCAAGAGTATATTTTTTAAGATAGATCAATAGTTTTTTCAATATAATCACCAAAAAAGATACTATCACAGAATGTTATTTTTTTCAATAAGTTCATTTGTTTTTCTTGCATATCTGAAGTTTATATGTTAAAATATGCTGTCACGATATGATTATTTTTAACTGAAAGGATGTTTTTTATGTCAGGCCATTCCAAATGGAGTACCATAAAGAGAAAGAAAGAAAAGACAGATAATGCCAGAGCTAAGGTATTCACCAAGATCGGCAGAGAGATCGCCGTTGCTGTTAAAGAGGGCGGTCCCGATCCCGCAGGTAACTCAAAGCTCAAGGATGTTATAGCAAAGGCAAAGGCTGCAAACGTTCCTAACGACAATATCGACAGAATCATCAAGAAGGCTGCAGGCGAAGGCGGCGGAGATAACTACGAGGAGATCATCTATGAGGGCTACGGTCCCTCAGGCGTTGCCGTAGTTGTTGAAGCACTTACCGATAACAGAAACAGAACTGCAGGCGATGTGCGTCATTATTTCGACAAGTTCGGCGGCAACATGGGGCAGTCCGGCTCAGTTATGTTTATGTTCTCCCGTCAGGGTGTTGTTCTTGTTGACGGTGAGGATGTTGACGAGGATAAGATAATGGAGGATGCACTTGAGGCAGGTGCAGACGACGTTATCCCCGATGAGGGCGTATTTGATATCAGAACAGCAATAAATGCCGTAGCTGATGTCAGCGAAGCACTTACAAAGCTCGGTTATACAGTCGTTTCCGCTCAGCCCGAGTATGTTCCCTCTACATATACTGCTTTACAGGGTGACGATATCACCCGTATGGGCAAGATGCTTGAGATGTTTGAGGATAACGATGACATTCAGGCTGTATGGCACAACTGGGAAAACGAAGACGATTACGAATAAGGTGATAATATGACATTTTGTCCCGATAAAACAGAGGTTTTCTTTTCGTTTCTTGAAAACCCCGTAACAGTATCCTCGATCTTCTGTCAGATAGATCTTCCCTTTATGTCTTCTCCTATTACAATACGCTGGTACGGTGTTATCATTGCCTTCGGACTTATCCTTGCCGTTTTATTCGGCGGAAGAAAGGCATATGTCTGGAAGATGGATATCAATAAGATGCTTGATGTTCTTATCTACGGTGCATTGGGCGGTGTTGTCGGTGCAAGGCTCTATTATGTTTTCAGTAAATGGGACTATTATTCAGCCTGCCCCGAGGAGATATTCCAGATATGGCACGGAGGACTTGCCATCTACGGCGGTCTTATAGGCGGTATTTTAGCGGCACTTATAGTATGTAAGGTAGAAAAGCTCAATATCCTGAATCTTCTTGATCTTTGCGGAATGAGCTTTCTTATAGGTCAGGGCATAGGCAGATGGGGCAATTTTGCCAATCAGGAGGCCTTCGGCACAAACACCGATTCCTTTATCGGTATGTATTCCGTAAAGACAGAGGCTTATCTTACAAGCCTTGTAAATTCAGGCACGGATATTATTGTCGATCCCTCAAAGCCCGTTCATCCCACCTTCCTTTACGAGTCACTGTGGTGTCTTTTAAGCTTTGTGATACTGTATATCGTCTGTCAGAAATTCCGTAAGTTCAGCGGACAGCTGTTTCTCGGCTACGGCTTCCTTTACGGAATTGAAAGAGCCGTAGTAGAGGGAATGAGAACAGACTCCCTTTATATCGGAGATACAAATATAAGAGTATCTCAGCTTCTCTCTCTCATTTTAGTTATTGTCTGCGGTACACTTCTTGTGATATTCACAATAAAGTATACTAAAAATCCGAAGCCCATTGAGGGTGTTGACTATTTCAACGAGATCCCCTTATACCGTCACAGAAAAAAGGCGGCTGATATGAAGGCACTTGTTGAAAAATATACCGAGGAGCTGACCGTGCTCAAGGCAAAGGCGGATGCCGATGTGGAAAACAAGCCCGATAAAAGAAAGATCGCTTCTCTCGAGGAAAAGCTCAGAAAAGCACAGAATGAGCTGAATACAGCCGAAGAAAAGGTTGCGATTCAGGATGCAAAAAAGGCTGCCAAGGCGGCTAAAAAAGCAAAATAACAGTTTATCCGGAAGTTCTTTTTCTTCCGGATTTTTTCAAAAAAGGAGAAGAATATGTATTTTCTCGGTATTGACGGCGGCGGCACTAAGACTACCTGCCTTGTATGCGACGAAGGACTCAATGAGATATTCCGTACCGTAGGCTCTTCGATAAATTTTTATTCGGAGGGACTCAGCACAGCGCGGGAAAATATGAAGGAGATGCTTTCTGTTATAAAAAATAACACGGGCATTTCCCGTTTTGACGCTGTCTGCATAGGCTCATCGGCACTTTTCGGCAGAGCCGACGAAAAAACCAAGGCGGATTTCTGTGAGGGTGTTTTTGATGCCGATAAGATAATTATGGATTCCGACCTTTTTATTGCCCTGAAGGCTACTGAAAAGAAAAACTGTGCTGTTGTAATAGCAGGCACGGGCTCTATGGCGGCAGGCTTCAACGCTGACGGTGAAATCATCACAAGGGGCGGCTACGGCTATATCTTAGGTGACGAGGGCAGCGGCTACAGAATTGCCCTTGACGGCATCAGAGAGGCGGTAAGGAGCCTTGACGGAACGGGAGAATACACTCTTTTGGGAGAGAAGCTTCTTTCCTTTGCAGGTGTTAAAACAAAGGAAGAGCTTGTAGATGCCTTCTATTCACCCGAAAAGGACAGAAAGTCCCTTGCGGCATTTTCTGTTTTTGTGGCAGAAGCAGCAAAAGAAGGGGATAAGACGGCGCTTGATATAATCCGCTTTCAGGCGAAGCTTTTAAGTAAGACTCTGAAGGCGCTTATTGAAGAAATGCCCCCCTTACCCCATATTGCTCTTTTCGGAGGACTTTTCCAGCATTGCACTCTTTTCAGGGAATTCTTTATTGAGTTTATAAAGGAAAGCTGCTCATCTGCGGCTGTTCTTGCAAAAGAGCCTGCCTTCGGTGCAGTGATAGCTGCGAGGGAGATCTATGATAACTGAATTTATATGGGATTTTGACGGTATGCTCTTTGATACCTATCCCCACACAACTGCAGTGCTTGTAGAATATTTCAGAAGACGCGCAAGGGCCATAGATCCCGAGGAGGCATTCTGCCATCTTAAGATAAGCATCCGCGATGCCTTCAGCTTCTTCGGTGTCACAAAAGAGGGAGAAAAAGAATTTTACGAAATAGAGGACGATCTTTATTTTGAGCCGAGAGGCTTTCCCTATGAGGGCATCCCTGAAATATTAAGGTATATAAAAGACCGCGGAGGAAGAAATTATCTTTATACCCACAGAGACAAGGTGGCTGTTCAGTATCTTGAGCTCTTCGGTCTGAAGGAGCTTTTTTCCGATTTTGTGACAAGGGAAATGGATTTTCCCTTTAAACCCTCACCTGCTGCGGTAAGCTATCTTATAGAAAAGCACAGCCTTGATAAAAAAAGCTGTCTTATGCTGGGAGACCGTGCGATAGACTGCGGCTCAGGTCTCAATGCCGGAATTAAGGCACTTCTCTTCGACGAATTCTCAGCCCTCGGAGACAGTGAATATACCTATTATACAAATACGATACCTGAGGTCTTTGAAAAGATCAGAGAGCTGATGGAATAGCTGAATCTCATTGCCGCCCTTGTGTTTTGCTGACATAGGGGCGGTTTATTAATTAAAAATAAATACCGTCAGAAAATTTGTGAAATTTTTACAGAATGTAAAGTTAAAACACTTGACTTTTTCTCCTATTAATTATAAAATAATATGGATAATGCGAGGTACGGCGGTGAAGCGGAATCCGTCGGACTTTTTAAATAGATTTTTATATAGATTTTATTTATGCATTATTACTATTTTCCTGTGCTTTTGGCACATTGATTATACCTAAATATGAAAACAGGAGGTGTGGTATTAATGGAAGTCAAAATTGTTGTTGCGATTATTATTGCAATCGTTGCGGCTGTGATAGCAGGTGCTGCAGGCTTTGTGCTCGGCGGTCTTCACAGAAAGAGAACGGCTGAAAAGGCTATAGGCTCCGCAACGGAAGAAGCAAAAAGAATTATCAGCAACGCTCTTACAACAGCTGAGACAAAAAAGCGTGAGGCTATCCTCGAGGCAAAGGACGAGATCCATAAGGAGAGGACAGAGCACGAAAAAGAGATCAAGGAACGCAGAAATGAGGTTCAGCGTCAGGAACGCAGAATGATCCAGAAGGAAGAATCCCTCGATAAGAAGACAGAAGCTCTCGAAAAGAAGGAGGAGGCTCTTCAGAAGAAGATCAAGGATGCGGAGGACAGACTTGAAGAGGTCGAAGCCCTCAAGAAGAGTCAGTTCGATATGCTCGAAAAGATCTCAGGCTTTACAAAAGAGCAGGCTAAAGAATATCTCATTAAAAACCTTGAAGGCGATCTTGTTCACGAAAAGGCTCTTAAGATCATGGAGATCGAGCAGCGTACCCGTGAAGAGGCAGACAATCTTGCCAAGGAGATCATCACCACTGCAATTCAGCGCTGTGCCGCTGACCACGCTGCAGAGGCTACAGTATCTGTAGTAGATCTTCCCAACGATGAAATGAAGGGAAGGATCATCGGACGAGAGGGCAGAAACATCAGAACTCTCGAAAGCATTACGGGTGTCGATCTTATCATTGACGATACTCCCGAGGCGATCACTGTATCAAGCTTTGATCCCGTCCGCCGTGAGATCGCAAGACTTACCATTGAAAAGCTTATAACAGACGGAAGAATACATCCCTCAAGAATTGAGGAAATGTATGAGAAGTCAAAGAAGGAAGTCGAGGCTACTATCAAGTCCACCGGTGAAAGAGCTGCTATTGAGGCAGGCGTTAACGGAATCAACGGTGAGCTTATAAAGCTTCTCGGCAGACTCAGATACCGTACAAGCTACGGACAGAATGTGCTCAATCACTCACTTGAGGTATCCTACCTTGCAGGTCTTATGGCTGCAGAGCTGGGTGCTGATGTGAAGGCTGCAAAGCGTGCAGGTCTCCTTCACGATATCGGTAAGGCTCTTGACCACGAGATAGAGGGTACACATATTTCTCTCGGTGTTGAATACGCCAAGAAATATAAGGAAAAGGATGAGATCGTTCACGCGATCGAGGCTCATCACGGCGATGTTGAAGCAAAAACCCTTGTCGCAGTTCTTGTTCAGGCCGCAGACGCAGTTTCCGCTGCTCGTCCCGGCGCAAGACGCGAGAATATACAGAACTACATAAAGCGTCTCGAGCAGCTCGAGGAGATCTCCACATCCTTCCAGGGTGTTGAAAAATCCTTTGCTATCCAGGCGGGCAGAGAAGTAAGAATTATGGTAAAGCCCGATGTTGTAAGTGACGATCAGATGGTGGTTCTTGCAAGAGATATTTCAAAGAAGATAGAAGAAGAGCTTGAATATCCCGGTCAGATCAAGGTTCATATCATCAGAGAAAACCGTGTGTTTGACTACGCAAAATAATCCTGAATCTCCCGGAAAAACTCTTCCGGGAGATTTTTTGGAATAAGGACTCAAAAAAACAGAGTAAAAAACGGAACTGAGAAAAAAGTATGAGAATTTTGTTTGTGGGAGATGTGGTGGCTCCTCAGGGCTGTCAGCATCTCAGACGCGTTTTGCCTGCCTTTAAGAAGGCGCAGAATATTGATTTTTGTATTGTTAACGGAGAAAACTCCGCTCAGGGCAACGGGATGCTTCCCGGCTCCTGCGATCATATATTGGACTCGGGTGCGGATCTTATCACCTCGGGCAATCATGCCCTTAAAAGAGTCGAGATCGAAAAATATTTTGAAAATGAGAATATCCCTCTTATAAGACCTGCAAATTTTCACCGTCTTGCCCCCGGAAAGGGTATGGCGGTGCTCGAGAAAAGGGGAATGCGTCTCGGTGTCATAAATCTTATGGGAAGAATATATATGGATACCGTTGAAAATCCCTTTGATGAAGCGAAAAAGCTTGTCGATGCCCTGCATTCAGAGGGAATTCATAATATAATCGTTGATTTTCACGCCGAGGCGACAAGTGAAAAAAGAGTCATGGGCTTTGAGCTTGACGGAAAGGTCAGTGCGGTGCTGGGAACTCATACTCACACGCCCACAGCGGATGAGCAGATCCTTCCCTCGGGTACGGCATATATTACGGATGTGGGAATGACGGGTGTCATTAATTCCGTTCTCGGAGTTGAGATAAGCTGTGCTGCACATAAGGTAATAACGGGACTTCCCGTGCATTTTAAGAATCCCGACGGGGATTGCAAAATGGACTGTGTAATTGTAGAAACAGACAATAAAACAGGAAAAGCCTTAAGCATAGAGAGATTTTCTCTCACATAATTCCAACCGACGGAAGCCGCCGAAAAAGACTGCGGAAAGCCCACGAAAAAGGCTGCGGAAAAGCCGACAGCAAAACTGACGGCTCCTCTCTTGTGCTGACGCGAAGCTTCATATGTCGGCGGCAATTCAGCTCCTAAGATGACGAACTTTAAGGAACAAAAAAAGTGCAGAGGGCATAGTCCTTCTGCCGAGAAAGGTAGTTTTTAATTGAAATCTTCCCGAATATATAAAACAATAACTGCTATAGGCTTGATTTTTTGTCTGCTCTTTATCCTCCCGTCCTGCGAAGAGTCAGTAAACGAGGAGACAACGGCTTTGGAGGAGGAGACCACTGAGGCAGTGCTTCCGGGCGGAAGTCTCAGTGTGCCTTATCTTTCAGAGGACAGCCTCAATCCTTTTTATTCTGAGACAGTCCTTAATTCCTCGCTCAGCTCCCTTGTATTCCGTTCTCTTTACAGACTTGACACCTCTTTTTCGCCCGTTAAGGATCTTGCTGTATCTGAAAGCCTTTCCGGGCAAAGCCTTAAGGTATATTTCATTGAGGATCTGGTGTTCTCTGACGGCGGTGTGCTTACGGGGGCGGATATCGTATATTCCTTTGACTGTGCAAAAAGCTCCGTAAGATATTCTGCGGCCTTGAGCGGTATTTCCTCCTGTAGTGAGGCATCTGACGGAAGTGTTGTCTTCACTCTTAAAAATGAAGATGTGAATGTGCTTAATGCACTTATTTTTCCTATCGTCAAAAACGGTACTGCAGGAAATGAGGGCTTTTTGCCCATCGGAAACGGCTTTTATCAGTACAGTCAGGACGGCATACGCCTTTCTCTCAAGGCAAATCTCAAGTATGCGGGCACGCTTCCGGAAATTGGCACGGTAAGGCTTACGGATGTCAGCAGAAATACTCAGCCCGAAAACCTTGTTGCCGCTCAGGAGATAGATTTCTTTTACAGCGACCTCTCCGACGGCTCAATAACGGGTGTTAATACCTCAGGTACGGGAATATATCTCAATAATCTTGTCTATATGGGTGTAAACCACTCCAATGTGGATCTTGTGCTTGCAAGCTTCCGTCAGGCAATATCTCTCGGTATAGACCGTCAGGCTCTTTCCGAAAGTGCCTTCAGAGGTTATGCAAGAGGTGCTGTTGTGCCCTTTAATACCTCCTGGAGCGGATATTCGTCCTCGCTGTCATTTGCAAATGTTTCCCTGTCGGGAGATAAGCAGAAGGCTCAGGAGCTTCTTGCTGAAAGAGGCTTCGGTGTTGACGGCAATCCCCTTAATTTCACTCTCGTATGCAATGAGAGCAATTCCTTTATAAGAAATACGGCAAATGAGGTGGCAAGCGCGCTCAAGAGTCTCAATATAAATGTGACGGTGCAGTTTTTAAGCAGTGAAAAGCTGAAAAGCACCGTAAGATCAGGTCTTTATGACCTTTACATCGCAGAGATAAAGCTTCCCTCAACAATGGATCTTTCCGCCTTCTTTTCTTACGGCGGCGATGCCTCAAGCGGTATCATATTTGATAACTGCACCTCGGATGAAGCATATTTCAGCTACAAAAAGGGGGAGACGGGAATTGATGAATTTATCACTGCCTTCAATAAGGATATGCCCTTTATTCCCCTTGTCTACAGAAACGGAAGATTTTTATACACAAGAAGGATAATTTCCGAGCTTACTGCAACGGAAGGCTTTTTGTACAGCGATATTTATAAATGGACATTTTCCGATATGATCTCCTGAAAGGATTGATATTATGCTTTTCCCCCAAGTCAAGAAGCTTGAAAAATACGGTGAATATTCCTTTGACGGTGCAGTATCAGTAAGCCTTTGCGAAAGTGACATAGAATATGAGAAGCTGTTTGACACCGTATTCGGCGGTATATCTTCACCTGAGGGTAAGCTCGTCATCTCCTGTAAAAAGGCCGCGGCTGAGCCTACCCACGGGCAAGAGGAGTATTCACTTGTTATCTCGGAAAAGGGCGGCAAGGTCTTCTCTGAGGTTTCGGCATATTACGAAGAGGGTATTATGCGCGGTCTTCAGACAATAAAAAGAATGCTTCTTAAAAATGAATTCATCCTCGGAAATATCAATGACTATCCCTCGTTCAAAGTTCGAGGCTATATAGAGGGCTTCTACGGAAAACCGTGGAAAGCAAGGGAGCGTCTTGAGATGCTCTCCCTTATGGCGCTTTTCGGAGAAAATACACATTACTATGCCCCGAAGGACGATCCGTATCACAGGGATAAGTGGCGAGAGCCCTATCCAGAAAAGAAGGCGGCGGAGCTGAAGCGACTTATAGATAAGGCAAAAAGCCTTTATGTGGAGCTTTATTACTGTATAGCACCGGGACTCAGTATGAAATATTCTTCAGATGAGGAGCTTCAGGCTCTTTTTGATAAGACAAGACAGCTTTTTTCTATGGGAATAAAGAATTTCGGTCTGCTTCTTGACGATATCCCCTCTGATCTCTTCTATGAAGAGGATAAAAAGCGTTACGGCAATGCGGTGAGAGCTCATATCGAACTTATCGGAAAATATTTTTCCTTCCTGAAATCGCTGTCTCCCGAATGCCGTCTTACCGTATGCCCCACAGCCTATCACGGAAAAGGCGATGAACGGGAGCTTACCGGGCTTACAGGAAATATCCCTTCAGAGGTCTCGGTATTTTACACGGGCAGTGACATCTGCTCCAAGGAGATAACAAGAGCTGAAGCGGAATATTTTGAAAAAAATAACAACCGTCAGCCTCTTTATTGGGATAATTACCCCGTAAACGATGCCGAGATGTTTATGGAAATGCATATAGGACCCGTTATAGGAAGGGATAAGGAGCTTTATAAAAGCTGTGAGGGAATAATCTCCAACTGTATGGAGTATTTCAACTGCAATAAATTCTCCCTTATCACCCTTGCCGCATATATGTGGTCGCCCGAAGACTACGAGCCGGAAAGGGCATTCTCCGAGGCGGTAAGCTTTATGCTTCCCGAAAATGAAAGAGAGGCCTTTGTTCTTCTTGCCGATCAGTTCAGAACCTCCTGTCTTCACGATGAGAATTCGAGAATAATGGGAGAATATCTTTCTGCGGCTTCCGTAAGGCTTAGTACGGGAAATTATGAGTCGGCTTTGGAGATACTTACGGAATATACGGATAAAATTAATTCTGCCGCAGTCTCTCTTTCAGAAAAAAGCTCTCCCTTATATAAAGAGCTTTCAAGATGGATAAAGAAATTCATACTGATGAGCGATATTCTGACTCTTGCACTGTCCGTCATAAAGGGTGAGGACAAAAAGGCAGGGCTTAAGAGAAAAATGAGAAAATACAATGAATCTGCAACAGTGCTTACCGCATTCTGCTTCAGAGAGTATATAGAAAGTGTACTTGACTATGAAAATTAAAGACAAATATTTTTATAAGACCTTTTTCAGCCTGTTTTTTGTGGTGGCTCTGCAAAATCTCATAGTATTCAGCGTAAACCTTGCAGACAGCATAATGCTCGGCTCTTACAGTGAAACGGCAATGAGCGGTGTCTCGCTTGCAAATCAGATTCAGTTTTTATTGCATATGTTTGTAAACGGTGCCGCCAACGGCCTTGTGGTAATTGCTTCTCAGTATTGGGGCAAGAAGCAGACAGAACCGATTAAAAAGGTTTTTGCCGCCGCATTTTTTGCAGGTGTGGGAATGAGCGCAGTGCTTATGTGTGCGGTGCTTATTTCCCCTGAGGGAATACTTGGTATATTGTCGGATGAGGCACATATAGTAAATGCAGGTGCTCAATATATAAGGATAATGGCATTTTCATATATAATTTTTGCTGTGACCAATATTCTTATCGCACTTATGCGTTCAATAGAGGCTGTAAGTATCGGATTTTATACCTCCGTTTTAGCTCTTTTTGTCAATATATCACTGAATTATCTTTTGATATTCGGTAAATTCGGCTTCCCCGAAATGGGTGTCGAGGGTGCTGCTATAGCAACCTTAATATCAAGAGTTGCTGAGCTTATTGCGGTGCTTATATATGTATTTGTTGCGGATAAGAAGCTGAAACTTAAGATCAATGATGTATTGAAGCTTGAAAAAAACTATGTTAAGGACTACATAAAAGCGGGACTTCCCCTTATAGGCTCAGGCGGCTCATGGGGAATTGCCATGACGGTGCAGACCGCCATCATCGGAAGGCTCGGTGCTGCCGCTATAGGTGCAAATGCCGTTGCCGCTCCCATATTTCAGGTGGTCTCGGTTTTATATACCTCCTCGGGTAACGCCTCAAGCGTGCTTATAGGTAAGACCGTGGGTGAAAATGATATCCCGAGAGTTAAGAAATATGCAAAAAAGCTTCAGATAATGTATATTATTATCGGTTTGTTGTCATCGGCTGCGCTTCTTCTCTCAAGAGATCTTATTATTTCACTGTATGATGTGAGCGCCGAAACAGCGGCCCTTTCAGTGACATTTATAAATATTCTTGCAGTAACTGTCATCGGCTCTGCCTATGAAGCCCCCTGTCTTTGCGGTATAGTATCGGGCGGCGGAGACACAAGATTTGTCTTTAAGAACGACATCATCTTTATGTGGTGCATAGTTCTTCCTCTGGCTTTTCTTTCCGCCTTTGTTTTTAAGTGGCCCGTTGCCGCAACATTCTTTATATTAAAATCAGATCAGCTGACAAAGTGCCTTGTGGCAATACCGAAGGTAAACCGCTTCAAGTGGATAAAGACGCTGACAAGATAAATTCAGATCCGTAATTCGCGGAAAATTAATAATTGATCATGCTATGAGGAAATTGTTATGGCTATTGAGAAGGTAATTGAATATTTTGAAGGGCTCGGACTTTCTGACAGAATTATTCAGTTTGATGTGTCAAGTGCCACAGTGGAGCTTGCCGCAGAGGCTCTTCACTGTGAGGGAGCAAGAATTGCAAAGACGCTGTCCTTTCTTGTTGAAGGCTCTGCCGTGCTTATAGTAACGGCAGGGGATATGAAGATCGATAATCCGAAATATAAGGCGTTTTTCCATACAAAGGCAAAAATGCTTTCTCCCCAGCAGGTGGATGAGCTTGTAGGACACTCTATAGGCGGTGTTTGTCCCTTCGCGGTAAATGAGGGCTGTAAGATATATCTCGATGTCTCTCTTAAGAGATTTGATACGGTCTATCCCGCTGCGGGAAATGCACAAAGTGCTGTAAGGCTCAGTCCCGATGAGCTTCAGGAATATACCGATAATCTCGGTTGGATAGATGTATGTAGATCGTAATGGGGTGAAAATATGATTTCAGCAGTATTGTTTGCAGGCTTTGCCGTATCCTTCGGATGGGGCATACGCGGATTTGTTATCGGCGGTGAGAAGGGTGCTTTGCTGCCCGGAGCTCTTATGGGACTTGCCGTCGCCTTCTTTGCAGCAGGCGATGCCGGACAGGAGCTTTATCTGTTTTTTGCCGCCGCAGGTGCTCTTTCAATGTTTTACGGCGGAACGGAGACCTATGCACAGACTATGTCCTTCCTTTTGTCCCGAGATGTGAAGGGACCGTACTTCGGACAGCTGAAAAAGGGCGTTATAGGCATCTTCCTTAAAGGGGCGCTGTGGTTTTCTATTTCCGGCTTTATTCTCGCTATGCTCCCCGGAGCACTCAGCGGTATATATTCTCTTGCAGAGATAATAATCACCTTCGCGCTCTTCCCCGTGGTATCTCTTGTCGGCACAAGGATATTCAATACTCCCTATGATAAGGAAAATAAGGTCTTTCCCCGATTTTATTTCTCCCTTGACCGCCGTGAGGAATGGGGAAGCAATGTGATGATAATTGCCGTGCTTACGGTGATAGCTTTAATTAACGGAGATTTCTTCTCCCTCGGAGCAGGTGCGGCAGGCTTTGTTGCAGGCGGCTTCGGCTTTCTTATCGGACTTGTCTTTTATGATATTGAAAGAAGACACGGTGAAATGATCTTTGGTTCTCTTTGTAAAAAAGGCTATATAGACGGCTGGAAGATAATGGAGCATACCTTCGGTGCCTTCTCAGGCGGCGGTCTTATGCTTTATTTCTGCCTTACTTCAGAGCATCTGACAAGGCTTTGCAGTAAGATAAAGCCCGAGCTTTTCACCTTAGACGGAGATAAGTATCTCGGTGCCGCTGTCTGCCTTGTGCTTCTTGTGATATGCACTCTTCAGTATCCCTTAAGTGCGATCGTGAAAAAGAAAACGGGCAAAGAGCCTGATATTCATATATTTGAGCTGCTCGAAAGACCTATGTGGTCTGCAGTACCGCTTATTCTCATCTTCCTCGGCTCTCGATCGGCTGCCGTCTTTGCCGCCTTCGGTACACTCAGCTTTGCTCTTTGCGAAAAATGCTCTATTGAGTGGTATGAAAGATCCGCTTATAAAAAGATCTTAAGAGCTCTTTTTGCCGTTTTATGGCCTGTTTTACAGATATGGCTGTTTTTGAATATTGATTCTGTGAGTCTTCTTGATCTGATGATACTGTATTGCGCAGGCTATGCCGGCGCCTGTGTTATCTATTCATTCCTGCCCGACAGAATTTTTGAATACAAAAGTAAGAAAAAAAGCTTTGCAGCCGCCTTCGGCTCAGGTGTTACTGTTACGGGGCATATTGCATTGCAGGGAATCGTTTTATCGGTTATTGCTGCAATAATCGGTTGACTTACCGATAAAGATTTGATATAATAATATTATCCGTTTACGGATTGTCAGTTCGAAACCATCCTGACATAAAACAAAACTACGGAGTGATAAAAATGAAAAAGAGAACAATGTTTCTCACCAAGGCAGCTGTAATTGCGGCTGTCTATACCGTTCTAACGCTTCTGTCAGCGGTTTTCGGCCTTGCCTTCGGCGGCGTGCAATTCCGTTTTTCCGAGGCATTATGTATACTACCGCTGTTTTCCTCTGCGGCAGTTCCCGGACTTACGGTAGGCTGTATAGTTTCCAATATATTCAGCTCTGTAACTCCTCTTGATACTGTCATAGGCTCTCTTGCCACATTCCTGGCGGCTCTTCTGACAAGAAAGCTTCGAAGGATAACCGTAAAGGGTATACCCGTTCTTTCAATGTGCTTTCCCGTTTTGTTCAATGCAGTGTTTGTAGGAGCGGAGATAGCCTTTGTATCAGGTGAAAAAACTCTTTTGCCCGTATTTATCACAAATGCCCTGAGTGTAGGCTTCGGTGAAGCGCTTGTTATTTTTACTCTCGGCACCGTTCTTTTTAATATCATATCAAAAAACCGCAGGCTCAGGGAGTTTATCTCTGACTGACGGTGAAAATAAAGGCGGAACACCGCCCTAATAACACGGAACACCGTGAAAAAGAAGGTAATATTATGAAAAAAATTCTTGTTGCTGATGACGAGGAGCTTATAAGGCGTCTCGTCAGTGACTTCCTTGTGCAGGAAGGCTATGAGCCGCTGCTTGCCGATGACGGCGATGTGGCACTGAAGCTCTTTGAGGAAAACCCCGATACGGCTCTTCTTATTCTTGACATTATGATGCCCACCATTGACGGCTGGGAGGTCTGCAGAAGAATAAGAGAACGCTCAAGCGTGCCGATTATTATGCTCACAGCAAGAAGCACTGAGTATGATCAGCTGACGGCATTTGATGCAGGTGCTGACGATTATGTCACAAAGCCCTGCAGTCCCTCTGTTCTTATGAAGAGAGTTGCCGCACTTTTAAGAAGAGGGGAAAATCCCTCCGTCTCCGCCAAGGTGCTTACAATAGATGAATTGAAGCTTGATTCCTTTGCTCACGAGGTTTGGCTTGACGGACAGAGCATCAGCCTTACTCTTAAGGAATACAGTATTCTTCAGAAGCTTCTCTCCGTTCCCGGAAGAGTTTATACGAGAGAGCAGCTGCTTGATGATATCTGGGGCTTTGACTTTGACGGTGATGTGCGTACCGTAGACTCCCATGTGGCAAGACTTCGCACAAAGCTCGGTGAGTGGGGTGCTCAGCACATAAAGACCATATACGGAGCAGGCTATAAACTTGAGGTGAATAAGGATGCGTAAAGGAAAAAACGCTTCCGGTAAAGAAAAGGTCATAAAAAGACAGAGAAAGATCACAGCGAGGCTCATGAGCAGCATCGCTCTGATCTTTTTTATTGCCGTAAGTATAATTACTGTAGGTTATTATTCTTTGCCGGATTGGGTGTATTATCTGAACCCGGCAGTAAGGCTTTATTTTGCCGCCGATGAAATAAATAATGCCTACGGAAGCGACAGGCTTTCGGAGGTGCTCAGGGACACGGAAAAGGGATATGACTCCAATATTGAGATATATGACGCCGACGGCAGATTTATCTATTCGACTCTTGATCCCGATTCCACGGCTCTGCCGAAGGATCTTTCAAAAGCGGATACCGTGGATGAGAAGTATAAGCTTACATATACCACCTCAGTGGGTACCATAAATACAGGTGATAAGGGCTTTCTTATAAAGGTGTATTACAGCGGAAATATCGAGGTCGACTTTTTGACCTGCTATTTTCATTTCCCTGCAGGTGAACGAATAGAGGTATGTATGCAGGTAAGCCAGGTTATTTCAACCACCAAGGTCGACTTTATTATTGCCTTTATCTTCCTGATGAGTGCCCTTTTTATAGGCTTTATTATCCTTATATTCTATTTAAGACGGTTTACAAAGCCTATCGATAATATGTGCTATATCACGGAACGGATGGCAAAGCTTGATTTCTCACAGAAATGCCCGCCCACAAAGCTTGTTGAAATGACACAGCTTTCCGAAAGCGTAAACACTCTTTCAAATGCCCTTGATAATGCACTGAATGATCTTAATGAAAAAAATGAGAAGCTCAGACAGGATCTTGAAAACGAAAAGACAATAGATAATCTGAGACAGACCTTTATTTCAGGTATTTCACACGAGCTTAAAACTCCCATTGCCATAATTCAGGGCTATGCCGAGGGCGCAAAGATGTTCTTTGAATCGGGAAACAGCGATGCTGCCGTTCAGTATTGCGATATTATCGCAGAGGAATCTGTGAGAATGAATAATATGGTAATGAAGCTTCTTGAGATAACAAAGTATGATTCGGGTGCATATGAGCCTCAGCGAGAGGATTTTTCACTGAGAGAGTTTGTCGATGACTGGTATGAAAGAAACGAGGCTATACTTTCAGAAAAATCCGTTACAGCGGTAAATGATGTGGATGACAGCTTCAGAGGAAACGGAGATATCATCATCCTTGCTTCTGTTCTCAATAATTATCTTTCAAATGCGGTGTCTCATATTGACGGAGAAAGGCTGATTTGTTGCCGTGCAGAGGATATGGGTGAAAGCTACCGCCTTTATGTGTTCAATACAGGTGAGCAGATAGCCGCAAAGGATATAGATAAGATATGGACATCCTTCTACAGAGCGGATAAATCCCTTTCCCGTTCTCAGGGGCGCTTCGGTCTCGGACTTGCCATAGTCGCTTCAATACAGAGGCTTCACAATGAGCAGTACGGCGTTGAAAACAAGGAAAACGGCGTGGAATTCTGGTTCGATATAAGAAAAGCCCGATAAAGAAAATTTCATAGTTTTAGTCGGAAGCCGATGCCGTCAGATGTCGGCTTCTTTTTTGGTGCTTCACGGAAAGCCGGGGAATGATAATGATCAAAGTGAGTAATATGATTCCCGGACTTTCCGTGAAGAGGGTCTTTTTTTTCGGGAAAGCATTACTTATGTTGATTTATTTTGGCGACTTGTGTATAATTTTTAATTATATTTTTACACGGCAATAACGGAGATTTAATTTACAGTGTGAGGAGAAGAGCTTATGTCAAGAATCTGGACAAAGGTTGCAACTATCGGAGTGATAATTCTGTTTATCGTGGGATTCCGTTCTATGATACTGACTGATGCGGCTGTGGGAGATGCATTTGAATCCTTGATGGAGTCTTTGCCCTTTGCGGAGCCGTTTTCAAAAATTATCTGCAATGTAATGAAATTTCAGAACGGACAGCCCTTTATTTCAACCACAGGCTTTATTGCGGACACCGCAAAGCTTATGGTTATGTCCTGTATACAGCCCGTGCTTACCGCTCTTTTGATGTTTATATTTTTAAGAATGCCCTCAGGACTTGACAGCTTCGGTATGGAATCCTTTATGAAAAGACCGGGCTATGTGATAAAGGAGTTTCTTATAAAGATCATAACAGCTCCCGTAAGTGCAGTAGCGGCAGGATATCTTATGAATTGGTTTATGGGGTGGTCAGCGGCTAAATTCGGCACTCTCGGCTCAATGCTTTTAGGTCTGTTGTCAACCGTTGTTGCCTTAGGTCTTTCGGCTCTTCCCATGATACTTTTAGGTGCGGCTGTTTCCGTAGCATTTTTATGGCGTTTTGTGGTGACTCTCATCGGCGGTATGCTTAAATCCTTGGTAATAATAATCAGCAGCATCTTCGCCTATTATGCCTTTTTGAACGGTATTCCCTCTCAGATGGCGGGCGCCGTTATAAGCCTGTTTGTTTTGTTGCTGATCGTGGAGATAGTAATAAACTGCTTCCAGCAGATCCTCGGGGCATATTCCGCAAGCTGATAAATCCTTCATATCTTCAATGTTGTATATGGGGTAAAAAGTAAAACCAAGAAAGCTTCAGGCTCTCTTGGTTTATTCTTTTCCTTCTGTAATGCACGGTATTTAATGACTGTTATAAGCTGTCCTTAGTAATCCCGTGCTTTTTTGACAGGAGTCTTTTTCTTTCAGTTACAGCATTACGGGAATGTAGGAGATGATTCTTTCAAAAAATCTTATTATTGCCGTAAAAAGATTGAATTGCTTTGCTTGCTCGGAATTTTTAGTATTTACAACGGTGAAGCTGTCAAATAATTCTCCGGAATCCGTAAGATAGGAATTTACCTCTATGGTATCCTTTGTAAAGGTGAGAAGGGAATAGGACGCCTCCTTGTTATCTGCACTGTAAACTATAAAGGGGGAAGCGGAGGTATCGTAGCTGCTGCATTTTCCGCCCGAAGCGGAGCCCTGCTCGAAGTATACCGTGCCTATAGTGGAGATGCCGCCGTCATATATGGGATAGGTCCTTGAATAAAAATGATTGTGACCGCTGAGAACAAGGTCGATATCAAACTCATCAAATGTGCTTTTAAGAGTTCCGGCACATATCATATTTGTAAATTCGTCTGCGCCTGCGGAATATGCACCGTGATGAAGCATAATTACACGCCAGTCAGCATCGGGGAAGGCAGCTATCGCACTGCTTATGGTGAGTCTGTGCACGGGAGTCAGGATGTTATTTGAATCAAGGATAATAAAAAGTGCATTTCCGTAGGAGAAATATGAGTCATTTCCGAAAGCGTCAACACCGAGAGAGCCGAAATAAAGAGGATAAAGGGGGGAATAGAAGTCGTGATTTCCCGCCGTGGGAGCAAAGGGAAGTCTTTTCAGGGTATCGACGGAGAAAAGCGCATTGTACTGAGTAAGAGAGAAGCCGTCATTTACCTGATCGCCTGCGGTAAGTATAAGCTCGGCGCCCTTTTCTTCGGCATTCTTAAGAGTTCTTTCCCAGCCGTAGGTGTCATCCTGTACTGCCTTTTCGCTGTTATCTCCCGATCTGCCAAGCTGAGGATCGGCGCAGAATACTGCAGTGAAGGAGCTGTCTTTTGCAGATACCGAAAATGTACCCTCATAGGTATTCTTATCTGCCGTGTAGCTGTAGCGGTAGTTGCCGTCCTTAAGATCAGTAAGCTTTACCGTATTTATAACACCCGTAAGTGTTATTTTGTCCTGAACTTCAACGGTAAATCTGCTGACTCCGTCCGAATAAGAAAATGTATTTCCCGTATCAGCGGAAAGCCAGGTGAATATTCTGTCATTTTCATCTTCACCGGGATTCTGCCAGAGCTTTCCCGAAAGGGAGCTTCTCTCCTCCCAGTCCGAAAGCCAGTCCTCGGTTGCGCTTACGGGATTTGCCGCAAGTGCCTGAACGGATAGCGAAAATATCATAAGAGCCGATATGATCAGAGCTGTAAATTTTTTCATAATCTCATCTCCTTATGAGCATATTTTATATCAATTTTTCTTATCTGTCTATAAAAAAATGTCAAATTAAAGAAATCTAAAGAAATTTAGTGCAATTTTACCTGATATTCGGTCTTTTCTTTTTTATTTATTTATGTTATTATATTTTTTAACAGTAAATAGTTCAAAAGGAGAATAATGCTTATGAATAACTTTCTTCACAAGCTTTTCGGTACAACTCCCGGAACGGGCGTTCAGCCGAAGGAGGCTATTGCATACTCGGTTGCAGGCTTCGGACAGAATTTTATATGTACTATCATCGGCTCATACATAACCGTATTTATGACCGACGCCCTTCTTTTCGGTGCTGACGGTGTTATGGTCGGCGGCGTAAGCGGTGCTGTCGCAGTTGCTGTTCTTATGCTTGCAGCCCGTGTATTTGATGCTTTCAACGATCCCATCATGGGAAGCGTAGTTGATAAGACAAGAACAAAGTGGGGCAAGTGCCGTCCCTATCTTAAATGGATGGCTATTCCCATCGGTATTATGACGATCCTTTGCTT
This sequence comes from Clostridia bacterium, assembly GCA_017440965.1. Classification (GTDB taxonomy): domain Bacteria; phylum Bacillota; class Clostridia; order Oscillospirales; family Acutalibacteraceae; genus RUG806. The sequence continues at coordinate 24,470 of JAFSGH010000012.1, forward strand.
CTTACCCGTTTTCAGTGCAGAGTCCATCTATGACGGAAGCAAGACCGTAATAGCCTTCACCACTATCGGTGCTATCTATATTCTCTGGAGTGTTATATATACCATCGCAGACGTTCCCTATTGGGGACTTTCCACCTGCCTTACAAATAACACAGAGGTAAGAGGTAACATTCTTACTGTTGCAAGAATGTTCTGTACAGTAGGTGCCGGTATAGTTACCATCTTTGTTCCTATGATCACGGGTGAGCTTACAAAGCAGTATAAATATGCAGATACTGCTGAGGATCTTGCACTTATTGCTGCCGATAAAGCAGAGGCTATCGCAAATATGGTTGCAAATCAGGGTATCGATGCCGACGCTGCTGCAAGAACCTTCCTCGGAACCGTAAAGCAGGGAATGGAAATTGCAAATGCAGAGACTCTCAAGTGGATATATTTCGTTTGTGCAGTGGTTCTCGTTGTTGCCGCTATTCCCATGTTCTTCTACGGCTTCAAGCACACCAAGGAGCGCTTTACCTCTGATGAAGAGGCTCCCTCCCTCGGTCATAACCTTAAGCTCCTTTTCAAGAATAAAGAGCTGCTTCTTATCGTGCTTTCAGGTATCCTCGGCGGTGCAAGAATGGTTTATTCCTACACCGGTGGACTTTACTTTGCAAAGTACATCCTTCAGAATGAAGGTCTTTACGGTATAATCACTCTTCTTGTTGTTCCCGGCGGTCTTGTGGCTTCCATCCTTGTTCCCTGGATGAGCAAGAAATTTACAAAGAAATGGTCATATATCGCAGTTCACCTCTTCGGCGGTGTCGTAATGGCTGTTATGTATTTTGTAGGCTATGATGCTCCCTGGAAGATCGCGATCTGTGCAATAGGACTTGTCCTTCTCGGTATTCCTCAGGGCGTAAACAACATCATCACCTATGCTATGATCGGTGACACCGTTGATTACCTCGAATGGAAGACAGGCGAAAGAGGCGAAGGCATCTGCTTTGCTATGCAGACTCTTATCAATAAGATCGGTATGGCTGTCGGTGCATTCATCGGCGTTATGTCCATGGCTATCGCTGGCATCAACGCAAGAACATACGAGGTTCAGAATCCCGATGCTCTCTGGAATGTTCTGATAATCTCAGGTGTCGTAAGTATGTTTGCCTGTGCAGTTCCTATGTTCTTCTACACAATTACGGAGAAGAGACAGAGAGAAATGGTTGCTGAGATAGCAGCAAGAAAGAATAAATAAATAAAATAAGAAGATCCTCTGCTCAGGCTTGTTTTTCTTCAAGCCTGAGCTTATATTTTTCTGTTGCTATTAATAAGTTTATATGATATAATATTATGATAAAAAGAAGTGTATTAGATGTGAGGTTTTAGTTTGGGACGCAAGGTTTGGAATATAAGTGCATATGATAAAAATGCCGCATCTGTTCTTGCAAGTAAATGTCAGGCTGATGATTTTGCCGTTCTGCTTCTGCAGTCAAGAGGAATAAAGCGTGCCGAGGAGGTAGCGGAATTTCTTTCGGCGGCAGAAAATGAGCTGTCCTCTCCGTTTTTACTCAAGGATATGGAAAAGGCAGTGCTTCGTATAAGGCAGGCTATAGAAAACGGCGAGCATATACATATATTCGGAGATTACGATGCTGACGGTGTGACCGGAACGGCACTTCTTACCTCATATCTTGAATCCGTCGGAGCCTTTGTTACCTGCTCCATTCCCTCCCGTCTTCACGAGGGCTACGGACTTTCCCCCGATACCGCCCGCAGAATTGCAGATTCGGGAGCAGAGCTTGTAATTACCGTTGATAACGGTATCGCTTCCTTTGAAGAAGCAGAGATTTTGCGCTCCTTCGGAATAGATTTTATAGTGACTGACCATCATCAGCCGGGAGAAACTCTGCCCGCTGCCTTTGCAGTCATCAATCCCCACCGCCGTGACGATGATTCTCCCGAGGAGGATCTTGCAGGTGTCGGAGTTGCTTTGAAGCTTGCGGCGGCTCTCGAGGACGGAGATTACGATGCTGTTTTTGATGAGCTCGGTGATCTTGCCGCCATAGGAACTGTAGCTGATATAGTTCCTCTTAAGGGTGAAAACCGTATTATCGTCGCAAGAGGACTCAGCGTTATTGATAATTCCTACCGCCCGGGACTGCGCCTTCTTATTGAAGAAGCCGGCATAAAAGGGCACATCACCGCTTCGGGAGTAGCTTACGGCATATCTCCCAGAATAAATGCTTCGGGCCGTATGGACAGTGCCGAAACTGCCTTAAGGCTTCTTATGACGGATGATGAGGATGAGGCAAGAGAGCTTTGCGGAAAAATAATCAAGGCAAATGCTGAAAGACAGGGTGTGGAGGCTGATATAGCAAGGGAGGCAGAAAGCTCCTTTGACCGCACGCCCGATATAAGATATGATGAAGTCATCGTTGCCTATGGGGATAACTGGCATCCCGGTGTTATCGGCATCGTTGCTTCAAGGCTTGTTGAAAAATACGGAAGACCGGCAGTTGTCATCTCCTTCGATGAAAACGGCAACGGAAGAGGCTCAGGCAGAAGCATAGACGGCTTTTCCCTTTATGATGCCTTAAACTATTGCTCGGAGCTTCTCACACAGTTCGGCGGACATACCCTTGCGGCAGGCTTTTCGCTGCAAAAAGAAAATATAGAAGCATTCAGAAAAAAAATGAACGAATATGCCTTAACACTGAAGCCCTTTTATCCCTCTCTTACTATAGATCTGAGGCTTAACCATAAGGCAATAAGCACGGATATTCTTGAATCTCTCGCCGTTCTTGAGCCCTACGGTGCGGGAAATCCCTCTCCTGTATTCGGACTTTTCGGAATGACCGTTTCGTCGGTAAAGCCCATCGGCGGAGACAAGCATCTTCGTCTTACCCTTACAAAGGACTCCGACAGCATCACAGCCGTTTATTTCGGTCAGACCGCCGCCGGCTTTCCTTATAAATCAGGGGATAAGGTGGATATTGCTGTTAAAATAGAGAAAAATGAATTCCGCGGAGAGGTAAAGCCCGGAATTCAGATAAAGGATATAAGACCTCAGGGTGAGGACGATATTGCTTTGTTTCGTTCTCTTAAGGCTCTTCGCCGCTTCTACGGAGCGGGAAGCATCACCGAAGAGGAGAGAAAAATGCTTTGTCCCGACAGAGCCTTTCTCGGGAATGTATATAAATTCATCCGTGAGCAGAAGAGCTGGAGCTTTTCAGAGGAGATACTATGTATGCAGCTTAACTGTGATTATTCTCTTGCAGGTGCAGTGAGAATATCTCTTGACGCACTGACTGAGGTCGGAATTCTTAAAAAGCAGGGCGAGGAATACACACTTACGGATTTTTCAGGAAAAGCAGACCTGAAAAACTGCGAAATTTTAAATAAACTCGGTTATATATAATAAAGACATAAATTTGTCTTTAACAAAGGGGACACTGTTATGGAAACAGGAAAAGAATATTATCAGCTTCTGAAGGAAACGGTTGAAGCGGCCTTTTCTGCCGAGGAGGCTGCCGTAATTGAAAAAGCCTTCTTCTTTTCTTATGATGCCCACGACGGACAGCTGAGAAAATCGGGAGAGCCCTATATCATCCATCCCATTGCCGTAGCTAAGATCCTTATAGGCTTCGGTATGGACTGTCCTTCTGTTGTTGCGGCTCTTTTACACGATGTTGTAGAGGATACACCCGTTACAAGCGAAGAGATAAGAAGGATGTTCGGTGCAGATGTTCAGCTTCTTGTTGACGGTGTTACAAAGCTCGGTAAGGTGCCCTTGCAGAATAAGGAGGAGCAACAGGCGGAAAATCTGAGAAAGCTTCTTCTTGCAATGAGTGAGGACATAAGAGTTATTATTATCAAGCTTGCTGACCGTCTTCATAATATGCGAACGCTGAAGTTTGTCAGAGAGCAGAAGAGAAGAGATATCGCAAAGGAGACTATAGAAATATATGCTCCCATTGCTCACAGACTCGGTATCCGTCCCGTAAAGGAGGAGCTTGAGGATCTTGCAATAAGCTATCTTGATCCCATTGCCTATAAGGAGATCGAGGACGCACTTGCAGATCAGGAGCCTCTGAGGAAGGAATTTCTTGATAATATCAAGGATAAGATCGCTATCAGAATAAAAACGGTCGTATCCGAGGCTGTGGTTCAGGGACGAATAAAGTCCGTTCACGGTATATACAGAAAAATGTATATGCAGGGAAAGTCCTTTGAGGAGATATATGACATTTATGCTGTCAGAATAATAGTTGATACTGTCAGCGACTGCTATAACTGTCTCGGTGTTATCCACGATATGTATAAACCGATTCAGGGCAGATTCAAGGATTATATCTCAACTCCCAAGCCCAATATGTACCAGTCTCTTCATACCACGCTTATCGGAAAAGAGGGTATTCCCTTTGAAGTACAGATAAGAACAGAGGAGATGCACAAGACCGCAGAATACGGTATTGCCGCTCACTGGAAATATAAATTAGGCTACAAGGACAAGGAAGCGGACAAGAAGCTCGAAAAGGGTATCGGCTGGGTAAAGCATCTGCTTGAGGCTCAGAGCGAAACGGGAGATGCAACGGATCTTCTCAATACCATAAAGCACGATTTTGTCAGTGATGAGGTATATGTATTCACTCCCAAGGGTGATGTTATTTCTCTTCCCATCGGTGCTACCGTTATAGACTTTGCTTATGCTATACATTCTGCCGTCGGAAATAAGATGACGGGTGCGAAGGTCGATAAGAGAATAGTCCCTCTGACATATGCGGTAAAAACCGGTGAAATAATAGAGGTGCTTACCTCATCTCAGCCTGGAAAGGGACCTTCGAGAGACTGGCTTAAGATAGTCACCACAAATGAAGCAAGAACAAAGATACGCTCATGGTTCAAGAAGGAGAGAAGAGACGAGAATATTGTTGAAGGCAAGGCGGAATACGAAAGAGAGCTTCGCCGCAATAATATGAATATGACTCAGGAGCAGGAGAATACGCTTCTCGGCATAATTATAGATAAGCAGAAGTTCACCACCTTTGACGATTTCTTTGCCGCGCTCGGCTACGGCGGCGTTATCCTTTCAAAGATAATGCCTATGATAAAGGACGAGTACAATAAGATAGTAAAGGCATCTCAGGATGCTCCCGTAAAATATAAGCAGGCAAAGACGGTCAGCAGTGAGGGCGTCGTTGTTGAGGGAATCTCAAATTGCCTCATCAAGCTTTCAAGATGCTGTAACCCCATCCCGGGTGATGATATCATAGGCTTTATCACAAGAGGACACGGAGTATCCGTTCATAAAAAGGATTGCTCCAATGTGCCCGATGATATATATAACTGTCCCGAGAGCCACCGCTGGATAAAGGTCTACTGGAATTCCACCGTAAAGGCAGAGTTTTCCGCATCAATGCTTCTTACCTGCCTTGCCGGTAAGATGACAATGAATGATATTTTTACCGCTCTCAATGCTATCCATGTTACCGTTCAGACGATCAACACAAGAGGCACGAAGGACGGAAGATTATTAATTAATCTTACCATTGCGGCAAACAGCGTAGAGCATCTGAAATCCGTTATGACAAGGCTTGCAAAGCTTTCAGGTGTTCTGAGCGTTGACCGTTCGGGTGCCGATATATAAGTTCCCTATCAAAAAATTAAAATAAAAGGAGTTTTTACCATGAAAAAGAAGCTTTACAGATCCACAACAGACAAAAAGATCGCAGGCGTTTGCGGCGGTCTTGCAGCATACCTCAATATCGATTCAACAATAATAAGACTTATCTGGGCTCTTCTGGTCGTATTTGCAGGCACAGGCATTCTTCTTTATATTATTGCCGCTCTTGTTATGCCCGAGGATCCCGGCTATACTCCCTATCAGGATGTAAATTCCGAGCATAGAAATAACGAGCAGTAATGAAGGCAGTAATACAGAGAGTCTCCTTTGCCGAGGTAAGGGTAGACGGAGAAATTGTCGGAAAAATTGATAAGGGGCTTCTTGTCCTTCTCGGTGTTATGGAAGGTGACACCGAGAAGGAAGCGGCTCTTCTTGCTTCAAAAACAGCAAAGCTTCGCATTTTTGAGGACAGCGACGAGAAGATGAATCTCAGTGTTACGGATGTTGCGGGCGGAATTCTTGCCGTTTCGCAGTTTACTTTGTGCGCCGATGTAAAAAAAGGTAACAGACCCTCCTTTACGCCCTCTGCTAAGCCTTCAGAGGCAAACCGCCTTTATGAAGCCTTCTGCGGATATCTTGCCAGTGAGGGCATTGAAAGGGTGGAAAAGGGCATTTTCGGTGCTGATATGAAGGTAAGCCTTCTCAATGACGGTCCCGTTACCATAGTTTTTGATACCGATATCTGGACTCAGAATAAAAGGTGATATTATGCTGGAAGTAAATTCAATTATAACAGGGCTCTATGCCACAAATACATATCTTATCTCAGATCCCGTATCGGGAGAAGCGGCAGTTATAGATCCTGCCGAATGCGATGCCGCATTTCTTTCCTTTCTCAAGGAAAACGGAGTGCGGGAGCTTAAATATATTCTTCTGACACACGGACATTTTGATCATATCTGCGGTGTATATCCGCTGAAAAAGAGACTTGGCGGAAAGATACTTATCCATCAGGAGGATGCATTATGCCTTAAGGATAAGAGAGTAAGCCTTGCCTCCTCTGTAGAGGGCTATGAGCAGATCGAAACGGAGCCTGATATAGAGTTTTCCGATAATGATGAATTCTTCCTCGGTGAAAATTCGATCAGGGTGATGCATACACCGGGACATACAAGAGGAAGCTCAATATTCATCACTGACGGATATATCTTCTCGGGAGACACTCTTTTCAGACTCAGCATGGGCAGAACAGATCTTCCCGGCGGCAGCACAAGAACGCTTTTTTCGTCTCTCAGAGCCATAGGACAAATAGAAGGGGAGTACAGAATATTCCCCGGACACGGCGAAGAGACGGATCTTACATTTGAAAAAAGAAATAACAGATACCTTCGAGCAAGATGATACTTTATACGGAAAATCATACATATAAATATGAATGCGAAAAGATCTGCAGGCTTTATTATCCTGCGGAAAGGATAGTTTTTGCCTGTGACACCGAAAAGGCAATCGACACTGACGAGAAAAGGCTTTATACGGGTATAGCCGAAAAAGGAGATATTCTGACCTTTTCCTGTAAGGCAGTAATGAATGAGAAGGAATCACAGTACAGCTTTCATTGGGAAAAGGATGCTGAGGACAGCGACTCTTTAAGAGAGCGGCTTCTTGCAAAGGCTATGACAAGAGTGCTTACGGATATTACGGGAATCATTCCCCCCTGGGGGATCCTTACGGGAATACGCCCTGCAAAGCTTATGCATAAGTATATGAAGGAAGAGGGCAGTGAAAGAGCAGCAGAGAGATTTATGAATTTCTTTGAGGTATCTCCCGAAAAGACCGCACTTGCACTTAAGGTCGCACAGTGTGAGGATGCCTGCATAAGGCTTTCGGGCAGAAATTCCGTCTCCCTGTATGTTTCAATTCCCTTTTGTCCCACAAGATGCTCCTATTGCTCCTTTGTCTCTCATTCCATTGATAAGGCGCAGAAGCTCATTCCCGATTATATAAAAAATCTCTGTCTTGAGATAGAAGAGACTGCCCGTATTATGAAAGAGTCCTCTTTGAAGCTTGAGACGGTATATGTCGGCGGCGGAACACCTACCTCATTTTCGGCATCACAGCTGAAAACGGTGCTTGACGCTCTTAAAAAATTCCTTGATATGGAAAATGTAAGAGAGTTTACCGTAGAAGCGGGACGCCCCGATACTATAGATGAAGAAAAGCTGAAGGTATTGAAGGATGCAGGTGTCACAAGAATAAGCATCAATCCTCAGACCTTCAGTAACAGCGTGCTTGAGGCTATCGGCAGAAGCCATACGGCAGAGGATGCCGTAGAAAAATACCTTCTTGCAAGAAAAACGGGCTTTGACAATATAAATATGGATTTTATCGCGGGACTTCCCACGGACACTTTAGAAAGCTTCAGAAAAACTATTGATAAGGCAATTTCGCTTTCCCCTGAAAATATTACGGTGCATACCCTTGCACTTAAGCGCTCATCCTCTATAGTGACGGAAAATGAGGAGAGTTCCCTCAGTGACTGCACTGTGCAGATGACTGAATATGCAAATAAGGTGCTTTCCGAAAACGGTTATTTTCCTTATTATATGTACCGTCAGAGTAAATCCTTAGGTAATCTTGAAAATGTAGGCTGGTGCAAAAAGGATATGCCCTGCCTTTATAATATATATATGATGGAGGAGATCCATACGGTTTTGGCCGTCGGCGGTGCTGCGGTGACGAAGCTCAAGGATCCCGGCTCTGATTGCCTTCAGAGAATTTTTAATTTCAAATACCCCTATGAATATATCACAAGATTTGACGAGCTGCTTCAGAGAAAAAAGCAGATAACCGAATTTTATGCTTCTCTTCCTCTATAAGTCTTTTCATTTGTGATAAAGCAAGTCCCGTGCGCATAGAATATACAAAAAACGAGATTCGGAGAATAGCTATGGCAGAAAGAAAAAAACAATCTCTGTTGAACGGCGCCTTGGTGCTTTCCCTTGCGGTAATAGTAGTAAAGCTCACAGGTGTACTGTTCAAACTGTATGTAACTCAGAAAATAGGATATACTGCAAGAGGATACTATGCGACGGCGTATAATATCTATGTCCCCGTGTATTCCATTGCTCTGGCAGGACTTCCCACCGCCGTTTCAAAGCTTGTGGCTGAAAAGGCGGCTCAGGGGAAATATAAGGATGTAAAGAGTCTTTTCTCGGTTTCAAAGGGACTTTTTACCCTGATGGGTGTAATAGGTACGGCAGTAATTCTTCTTATGTCATATCCCTATTCGCTGTCAGTAGGCTCAATAAATGCCCTTCCTGCAGTAATCACCGTTGCTCCCTCGCTTCTTTTCTGCTGTATTATGAGCGGCTACAGAGGCTATTATCAGGGACTTCGCAATATGAATCCCTCTGCCGTGTCTCAGGTGCTTGAAGCGGCAGGAAAGCTTATTTTCGGATTTATATTTATGAATGCCGTGCTTCTGGGCGGAGTGGAATTTGCCGACAGCATCCCCTTTATCAGGGATGTTGTGGATGACGCCGTAAGTGCTTATTCTGCCGCGGCGGCAATTTCAGGCGTAACGATAGGCTCACTTATGGCACTCGCCTTTATTGTGATAAGACACAAGGCTGATAAAAATACACTTTCCCGTGAACTGGTCGATGCTTCTCCCGAGGCTGAAAGCAAAAAGGCTCTGAGAAAGCAGCTTCTTGCCATCGCTCTTCCCATTGCCTTAAGCTCACTTGTTTTTAATCTTACAACCTTTATTGACAGCTGGACCATACAAAACCGTCTTCAGTATGTGCTTGATAATAATTTTGATACGGTAGCCAAGATGTATCCCGGTATCATTGAAGCAACAGGCTATGTCGCAAGTCAGGCAAAGGAGCTTAAATCTTATCTCTTCGGTGCATATGATACGGTGCTTGAAATCAAGAATATTATTCCTACCTTTACGATAACCCTCGGTCTTTCCTCAATTCCCGTATTGAGCGAGGCATGGATAAAGAGGGACAAAAAGGGTGCGGCAAGAGCCATATCCTCGGTGCTGAGAATAACGATGCTCATTTCTCTTCCCGCAGGTCTCGGACTCTTTGTGCTTGCAAAAGAGATACTTATGCTTATCTACGGCAGAAATCTCTCCACCGCTCCCGCTATAGAATACATAGCCCCCATACTTATGGCCTACGGTATTTCCGTATGCTTCCTGGCACTTGCTCAGCCGGTCACAAATATGCTTCAGGCTGTGGGCAGGACTGATGTCCCCGTGAAGAGTATGGCAATAGGTGCCAGTGTAAAGATAATTGCAAACTTTATTCTCGTAAGCATCCCTGCCGTAAATATTCAGGGTGCCGTTGTCGGCTCCTTCCTTTGCAATATCGTTATGGTATTCTACGGGCTTTATGTGCTGAAAAAGGAGACTCAGGCAAAATTCGATATCAAGGTGCTTTTATTAAAGCCGCTTTTCTGCGCGCTCTTATCCGCTGTGGGTGCATATGCAGTAAACAGCCTCTGCAGATACTTTCTTGAGGGCTACGGTATCAATTCGCTTCTCAGTGCAGGCAACATATCAACCCTTCTTGCCGTGTTTGCCGCAGTGCTTATATATGCCGTATCTCTTCTTCTCACAGGCTCATTGCAGAGAAGTGATATAAGAATGCTTCCCAAGGGAGAAAAAATAGCAAAAGTACTTGAAAAATACGGACTTTTAGGTTAAAATAACATTTAGGGTAAAATTAGGACGGTGAAGACAGTGGTTGAGAATTTTCAGTTCAAGGATAAATATGACTGTAATGATCTTATAAACATTGTCTGTATTCTCCGTGCTCCCGGCGGTTGTCCCTGGGATGCAGAGCAGACGCATGAGAGCATCCGCAAGGATTTTATTGAGGAGACCTATGAGGTAATCGAGGCTATCAATAAAAAGGATCCCGCAATGCTCCGCGAGGAGCTGGGTGATGTTCTGCTTCAGGTAGTTTTTCATACCCTTATTGAAACGGAAAAGGGAGTATTCACCTTCGATGAGGTCACGGATGAGATCTGTAAAAAGCTCATCATCAGACATCCTCATGTTTTCGGTGATGTAAATGTTTCATCCACCGAAGAGGTGCTTACAAACTGGGATGCAATAAAAATGCAGACAAAAAAGCAGAAGACGGTAACTGAGACAATGCTCAGTGTTCCCCGTGAGCTTCCCGCTCTTATGAGAGCCTCCAAGGTACAGAAGAAGGCCTCAAAGATAGGCTTTGACTGGCCTGATATCAACGGTGCTCTTATGAAGGTAAGGGAAGAAACGGCAGAGTTTGAAGAAGCTCTCGGAAAGAAAGATCCCGAGGAGATCAAGGATGAGCTGGGTGATCTGCTTTTTGCCGTGGTAAATGCATCAAGATTTGCTTGTGTTGATTCCGAGGAGGCACTTACGGGTGCAACGGATAAATTCCTCAGCCGCTTTGCCTTAGTTGAAAAACTGGCAGAGCAGGAGGGAACGGATATCAATACAGCAGGACTTGAAAAGTTGGATGAGCTTTGGGACAAGGCAAAGCTTATACTCAAGGAACAAACGCCGTAAGGCTTTTGAATATTTAAGGAGGAAATTAATTATGAACAAGACTGATCTCGTAAATGCAGTTGCAGCAAAGGGCCTTTCCAAGAAGGATGCAGATGTTGCAGTTAAGGCTGTTCTTGACAGCATCACAGATGCACTTAAGGCAGGAGAAAAGGTACAGCTTATCGGTTTCGGTACATTTGAAGTTCGTGAAAGAGCAGAAAAGGAAGCTCGTAACCCCAGAACAGGCGAAACAATCAAGGTTGCAGCAACTAAGGTTCCCGCTTTCAAAGCAGGCCAGGCTCTCAAGGATGCTGTAAAATAAGGAAAACAGATGCAAAAAGCATCCGCTTTTGACCGCACAAAATATTTGACGGTTTGTTGCCTTCAGCAGAGATTCTGCTGAAGGCAATTTTTTGGTTCTTCACGGAAAGTTGGGGAATGATGTCGGCACGGGAGTGCCGGGGAAAAGTTTTGCTTGAGCTTTTTCAAAAGCTCACGGTGTCAAGAGGCAGAGCCTCTTGTGGCACTGCGCAGAGTGCGAAATCTCTCAAG